>JASHZA010000182.1 GCA_030042765.1 Candidatus Binataceae bacterium
AGAAGGCGAGGGGAAACTCGCGCGGCCACATCATTTCGTTCCAGACGTTGGGCGGCGGCGGCATCATCGGTGGTGCCGGGATGATCTTGTTGAAGGCCGCCGGCGCGGTGCCCCCCGTCGTCGCGACCGCGCCCACCAGTACGGAAAGGAACTGGATCGCGCGCGCGACCTGCCATCCGCCGAGATTTCCCGCCGCCGCGTTGCGCCATACGGTCGCGGCAAAGGCGTGGCCGGCGCGGCCGATTTCCCGCGCGACCTGCGCGATCACTTCCGCGTCAGCGCCCGACTCGCGCGACGCAAACTCGGGAGAATACTGCGCGTAGACGCGCTTCAGAACAGCGACGAAGCTATCCAACGTCTGCGGTTCGCCGGGATGCTCTTCGCGCAGATATTCTTCCCAATTCACCCAGCGGCGCAGGAATTCGCGATCGAAAAGCTCCTCGCGCAAAATCACGTGGCACATGGCGAGCAGCACCGCGGCCTCGCTGCCAGGCCAGGTCGAAAGCCAGTAGTCCGCACGCGACGCAGTGTTCGACAGGCGGGTGTCGATTACACAGATTTTTGCCCCGCGCGACTTTCCCTCGATGATGCGCTGCGCGTGTGGATTGAAGTAGTGACCCGCCTCGAGATGCGAGCTCAGCAGGAGAATAAAGCGCGCGTTGGCATGGTCGGGCGACGGGCGATCGATCCCCGACCAGAAGGCGTAGCCCGCGCGCGCGCCCGCCGAGCAGATATTGGTATGGCTGTTGTGGCCGTCAATGCCCCACGAATGCAGAATGCGCTGATTGTACAGAAGTTCATGGCCCGGACGTCCGACGTGGTAAATGATCTCGTTGCGCCGCCCTTCGGTCAGCGCCGCGCGGATTCGGCCCGCGAGGTCGTCGAGCACGACGTCCCAACTTACGCGTTCCCATTGCCCTTCCCCGCGCTTGCCGCTGCGCCGCAACGGATACAGGATGCGCTCCGGGTCGGTGACCTGGTTGAGCGTGGCCGGACCCTTGGCGCAGTTGCGCCCGCGGCTGCCCGGATGTGCCGGATTGCCCTCGAACTTGCGGATGCGCCCGCTTTCTTTGTCAACGTAAGCGAGGAGACCGCATCCTGCCTCGCAGTTGAAGCAGATCGTCGGGATCAGCGCGTAATGCTTTTCCACCTTGCGCGGCCATTGCGCCGGATCGTATTCGACCCAGTCCTCCCAGCGTTCGACCGGCGGAAAGCTCGCAAGCCCGCCTGCCGGAAGCTCGAAGTCCGCGGCGGCCGGATTAAGCGGGGTGGGTTCGTCTGCCATAAGCGTTCAGTTTGGAAACCGGTTGCCTTGAATGTTGCACCTTTGAATCGGCCGCGCGCCGCGGCTCAGCCACAAGTTCAGCTCAGCGGCGGAGCCTGGCCTGCTGTGATCCATATCTCCTCGAAGACGAAAAGACCGGCCAGCGCGAGCACCGCTGCCAGAATATCGACTGCCGGGCGGGAAGCGTTATTCGCCGACCCGAACCACAGCAACGCCAGCGGGATAAGTCCACCGATCAGGATCACTCCGTACCAGAACCTCGCTCGCAGCCTGCCACGAGCGATCAGATCGGTCGCACGCTCGACGTCGGTGCTGAAGGGCGGCAGGAATATCTCGCCCAAGATCATCAGTATGCTCACAGCGATTGCAGCCCCGAGTATCGGGTCGAGGAGACGGATAATTTCGCGGCCGCCGTCAGGTATTAGCCCGACTAGCTGGACTCCCACGGTCGCTGCAATCAGGATCATCGAGGCGGCACCCGCCACGGCTGCCTGCACAATCAGATGCCAAAGGAAAAGCGGGCTTTGCCAAAGATCCCGGCCCTTGCCCTGCGCGAAGAGAAACGCTGAATAGCCCGCCGCCGCCGCACCAGCGACCGCGGCGAGTGCTGTCAAGATGCGTGGCACGCCTCGCGTGAAGAGTGCAAAGCCGACCCATCCCATCGCAAGAATGCCGTACACTATAAGTATCCAGGTGCCCCACACCAGCCACGATCGCCGATTCGGCTTGGTCAGGATGAAGTAAAAGCGGTCGGGCCGGTCAAGATCGGCAATTAATAGGATTGTGGTAACGGCAAGGAACGCAATTGCCGCCATCGGACCGAGCACAGTCGGTACGATCGCATCCGCGGCGGCTAGATCCTTGGAGAACATCAGGACCGCGGCCACTATCAGCAGTCCCGCCGCGATTGACTTGGTCCAAAGATAGAGCGCCGGAATCTCGCCCCACGGTTGGGGATGCGCGACGTCGTAGACTACGCGCGCTGCGCCCGGCACTTTGCGATCGCTTCCGGGCGTTCCAAGCAGATTGGGATTCGCCGCCGGATTGTGCTCGGCGAACAGATGGCTCGCTTGCGCCTCCATCATCGCGGGTTGGAGGAAGTCACCCTCGATACCGGTATAGAAGAGCTTTGGCCGCGTCCCCTTGTAAGGTTTGCGGGTGGCAACCTTCTGAGTCGCCACGATCTGAGCGATTGGACTGCTGGGATCGTCCAGATCGCCGGCGATAATCGCCCGCGTGGGACATACCACAACGCACGCTGGTTCGAGCTCCAGCTCGATTCGATGTGCGCAGAAGTTGCACTTGGCGGCAGTGTGTGTGTCGGGATCGATATACAGCGCATCGTATGGGCATGCCTGCATGCACGATTTGCAACCGATACAGCGGCTATTGTCGAAATCCACGATACCGTCATCGCGCCGGAAGAGCGCGCTGGTCGGGCAGATCTCGACGCAGGGAGCCTCGTCGCAATGGTTGCAACGCATCACGCCGAAATGCCGGCTGGTGTTTGGAAACTCGCCCTTTTCGATGTACTTGACCCAGGTGCGGAACACCCCTACCGGTACCCTATGCTCGTCCTTGCAGGCGACGGTGCAGGCATGGCACCCGATGCATCGGTTGTGATCGATTACGAAGCCGTAGCGCACATGATCCCCCGTCCTGCGCCTGCCCCGTGAAGGCGGTTATGAACAGCGCTGTTCGAAGTCG
>JASHZA010000183.1 GCA_030042765.1 Candidatus Binataceae bacterium
CGCGGCAGCGATCCCGACGCGGCGCTGTATTGGATGACGCGGATGGTTGAGGCGGGTGAAGATCCGCTCTTCATCGCACGCCGGATGGTGATTTTCGCCGCGGAAGATATCGGCAATGCGGACCCGCGCGCGCTTCAACTTGCGATCGCGGTCAAGGAGGCGGTTGATTTCGTGGGTCTGCCCGAGGGCATCATTCCGCTCGCGCAAGGTGTGACGTACCTGGCCGGCGCCCCGAAATCCAACGCGTCATACGCGGCGATGGTCGTGGCGCGCGGCGATGCGCGGGAATACGGTGCGCTACCGGTCCCGCTTCATCTGCGTAATGCGCCAACCGGCCTGATGCGCGGACTCGGCTACGGCGCCGGCTATCAGTACCCGCACGATTTCGAAGGTGCGATGACCGCGCAGACCTACCGTCCAGAAGTACTGGGGGATCACATCTACTACAAACCGTCGGATCGCGGCTACGAAGCGCGGATTCGCCAGTATCTTGAGCGTGTACGCGAGGTGCGCACGAGGGTCAAGCAAGAGAGCCCCCGCGCCAAAAGCGCCAAGGAATAGAAGCAAAACACGGGACCGAAGAACTTCTCGGCCCCGCGTAGCATGAGCGTGTCGCTCAGCGCGTTCCGAGTACGGAGTCCTTGAGCGCCTTGGCCGCGGTGAAGCGCAGCCGGGTGCGCGCGGGAATCTTGATTGCGGCACCGGTGGCGGGATTACGCCCCATCCGTGCCTTGGTCTTACGCTTGCGGAAGATACCGAGTCCGGCCAGACGCAACGAACCCTCTCTTTTGAGTTCCCGCACGACCAAGCCGGTAAGTTCCTCGAGTGCAGACTTAGCCTGCTTTTTGCTGATGCCGATTTTATCGGCAAGATGGGCTGCGACCTGCGACTGCGTCATCATCCTCCTCCTTGCGGCCCAAGATTGGCCTGAAAAGAGGGTGACCAAACGCGACGCATTTTTCAAGCATCAGCGAGCAAAAAGTCAGCTTTTTTCGCGGAAATCACGCAGATTTTTGCACAGATGGCGTTTTCCCCGTTGTGCGACAGGGATTTTGTGGTCTGAGAATACGCGCGCGCCCGTCCCGCGCAGATTTTTTGACGCTCGGGATGCTTTTCGCAATGCTCGCAGGTAGACCCATCAATAGCGAACCTCAATCAAAGAAAGGCCGCATGCCGGAGCCGCCGCTGGACTGAGCGCGCGATCGCACTTCTCAAGGAGCCGGGCGACATCATCGACAGAGCGCTTGCCGCGCCCCACTTCGACCATCGCGGCAACCATCGTGCGCACCATGTGACGCAAAAATGCGCTGGCTTCGACCCGATAAGTGAAGACAGCACCCTGGCGACGCCATTCGCTCGCATCGACCCGCCGCATCGTAGTCCTCTCTTCCGACCCCAGCGTCCGAAAGGCCGCGAAATCGTGTTCGCCAAGGAAAACGCGGGCCGCCGCGTTCATCACTGCGAGGTCGAGCGCTTCGCGCACCAGCCACGCGTAACGGTACTCGAAGGCCGAACGGCATTCCTGGTTGAGTACGCGATATTCGTATATCCTCGATCGAGCGTCGCGGCGCGGATCGAAATCGTCCTCGACTGCAAAAGCGGCGATCACCGCGATGTCGGCCGGCAGCAACGCGTTCAGAGCGCGGCGAAGTTCGGCGGGGTCAAACGGCCGCGGTAAGTCGAACGCCGCGACCTGTCCACGCGCGTGCACGCCGGCATCGGTGCGCCCGGCGCCGCGGACACGCACGTTCTCCACGAAGATGTTCGCGAGTGCGGACTCGAGCCTCGCCTGGATCGAGTCCTGGCCGGACTGCAACTGCCAGCCGCTGTAGAGGGCGCCGTCGTACTCGAGCGTCAGCCGTATCCGCATTGTGCGAAGTGTGAGCGCCCGCGCCCGGGTTTACGCGGCGACAGAAGCGAGGGTCTCGGCGATCCATAGCGCGGAGAGCGCCGCAGTCCGCGCACTGTCAAACGTACACCATAGCGCTGCGCCGCCCGAGCCGCCGCCACCTATTCTCACTACCACCCCTTCCTGGCCAACGGCATCTATCAGGCCCGAAGCCTCGTCGGTCTCCACCAGTATAATTCCGGGGGCGGAGCGGAGCCGGCCGGACCAGTCACCGACGTTGCCCGCAGCCGGGACAAACAGGGCGATCGCTCCACCGTGAAAGGATGGGACCTGCGTGACCTGAATCGTAAGTTGCGGCGCCGCGCCCATCAACGCCGCGACCTGCGCCGCGATTGCCGCCGCCAGCTCGCGGCCAGTCGGCGGCAGGAACACATTGAACGCGAGCTGCATCTCGTCCTCGCCGACGTCGAGCCTCGCGTTGAGCAGGTCGGCCGACTGATTGAAGAGTTTCGACACGGCCTCACGGCCGCCTGCGCTCGCCGCAATCATCACGTTGGCGCCGGCGAAGCCCGAACGGATCCCGATAGCGCTCAAGACCGCGGCGATCACCTGCGCCGCCGGATGGGGCACGGCAAACACCTTTCCAGCCTCGAGCTCGAGCAGACGTTCTCGCGAAGTCAGTCCCGGTGCGACGAGCGGTGTCGCAGCGGGCAAGCGCGCAGCGGCGCTCAGGTCGATCAGAATCGGGCCGGGCCGGGCCGCGATTATCCTGCTCGCATCGCTTTCGGGAACGGCAAGGAACGCGATATCAAAGGCCGCGAGATCGGCTGCTGATTCGAGTTGCGTGACGGCGTGCGAACGTTCGCCCGATTCGACTTCCGCTGAGATTCCGGCTTCGGTCGCGAACAACTTGAGATCGGCGTACGAGACCTCACGCGCGCCGATTAGTTCGACGATTTGGCTGCCAACGGTGCCCGGTGCTCCGACCACCGCCAGCCTTATCGTGCGGCCACCCGCCGCAGTCATCACGCTCCGGCTTCGAGGCTCTCGAGACGTTCACGCACCAGCCGGCCCATGGCCTTGCATCCGATAACCTTGACTCCGGTGCCGGAGCCAAGGTCGCGCGTGCGGAAGCCGTCGCGCACCACGGCCTCAACCGCCTGGACGATTTGCTCGGCCTCGGACTTCATCCCGAGCGAATGTTCGAGCAGCATCGCACCAGACAGGATCGCCGCGAGCGGATTGGCTTCGTCACGGCCGGCAATATCCGGCGCGCTGCCATG
>JASHZA010000184.1 GCA_030042765.1 Candidatus Binataceae bacterium
ATGGGCGCGACGTTGGGCAGGACGTGGCGCAGGATGAGGCGCGAGGGCGAGGCTCCAAGAGCGCGGGCGCCGAGCACGAAGTCGCGCTGCGTCATGGTCAGGGTTTCGGCGCGCACCACTCGGGCGACCCCGGTCCACGAGACGAGGCCGATGACGAGCAGGATGCTGAGCAGGCTCGGGCGCAGGACCGCCACGAAGGCCATCGCGAGCAACAACGCCGGCAGCGTCAGCATCACGTCGGTGAAGCGCATCAGGATAAAATCGACAGCGCCGCCGAAAAAGCCGGAGAGCAGGCCGATCGCAACGCCGATCGTCATCGTCACGGCCATCGCGGCGACCCCGACGGTGAGCGAGATGCGCGCGCCGTAGATGATGCGCGAGAGGACGTCGCGCCCGAGTTCGTCAGTGCCGAGCGGGAAGGCGCGCGAGGGCGCGCCCGGGTCGCCGAAGGTATTTGCGATCGCGCGCGTCGGATCGTGCGGCGCGAGGATCGGCGCGAAGACCGCCACCAGGACGAGACTCAGCACCATCGCTGCGCCCGCGGCTTCCATCGCGTTGAGCTCGAGCTTCATGGTGGCGTCATCTCACGTCGGCCAGGTTCACGCCTGATCGCTCAGGCGGATACGCGGGTCGATCCAGACATAGAGCAGATCGACCGCGAGGTTGGCGATGACCACGAGAAAAGCGGCGAACAGCTCGGTGCCCATGATGAGCGGGATATCGAGGTTGAAGACCGCCTCGTAGGCGAGGCGTCCGATGCCGGGCCAGTTGAAGACCGTCTCGGTCAGGACGACGCCCGAGAGCAGGCCGGCAAGGTCGAGACCGGCGAGCGTCACCAGCGGGAGCAGCGCGTTGGCCATCGCGTGCTTGAGCATCGCGCGCGCCCGCGAGAGCCCCTTGCCGCGCGCCGTGCGCACGTAGTCCTGGTCCATCGCGTCGATCAGGTTGGTATGGAGAATTCGCGAATAGTAGCCGGCGAGGCCGAGCGCGAGCGTCACCGACGGCAGGATCAGGCTTCGCCATCCGCTGAAGCCGCCGAGCGGCAAGGAACGCAGATAGACGGCCGCCCCGACGAGCAGCATCGTGCCGAGCCAGAAAACCGGCATCGAGACCAGCCCGAGCGATAGGACGAGCAGGGAATTGTCGAGCGTGCGCTCGCGATACGCCGCCGCCAGCATACCCATCGGGATTCCGAGCAGCAGCGCGAGGGCCATCGCGGAGGCCGCGAGAATTGCGGTTGCGGGCAGGCGATCCAGGATGAGCCGGGTGACATCGTCGCGGCGGATATATGAACGTCCGAGGTCGCCGTGGAGGGCGCGATCGAGATAGCGGGCGTATTGAACATAGAGCGGCTGGTCGAGGCCGAGCTGGGAGCGAATCGTGGCGAGGGTCTGCGGGTCGGCCTTCGCACCGGCCATCGCGACGGCGGGATCGGCGGGAATCACGTAGGCGATCGCAAAGGTGATGAGCGAAGTGCCGAGCAGGACGGCGGCGCCGAAGACGAGGCGGCGGAGCAGATAAGCGAGCATCGCCGCGCGACCTCAGTCACCCTTGGAGGATGCCCTGTTCGACGAGGACATGGCGGAGCGAGCGTTCTGCGCGTTGACGGCGGCGGGCGATTGCGGGGTCGGCCCCGGTATCGGCAAGGGCGGCACGATGGGCAGGAGCGAGCGTGGCGATCGCGCGTTCCATTGCGGCGAGCAGATCGCGCTCGTCTGTGCCGAGGGACGCGGCATTGCGCAACGTTCGGTAATGCGCGAGGAAGGCTTCGAGCGAAGAATAGGTCGGCATTTTCATCCGCCCGGCACCGTCCCGAGCGGTGCGATGGCGAGTCCGATCACATAACCGGCGACCGCGGCCCCCAGCGCGATAGAAAGAAATCGCAAGCCGGAAAGCCAGCCCGGCTTGTCGGCGAGCCGTCCCTCGACAAAATAGCCGACGCCGAACAGGACGGCGGCAGTCGCTGCGATTCCCGCGATCAGTCCCGAACGAATCGAGGAAAAGAAGATGAAGGGCAGCAGCGGGACAAGTGCCCCGGCGACGAATGCGACTCCCATAAGAAGTCCTTCGGCGACGGGATTGCCGAAGGTGGCGCCGCCCAGGCCGTAGATTTTCTCCTCGGCGGTCGAGAAGAGCGCCTGCGGTGCGGAACTGAGGAGCTTGACCACGCGATAGCTGGCTTCGCGCGTCAGGCCTTCGTTGGCGAGCGCGCCGAGCAGGCTTTCCTGGAGCACATAGGGTTGTCCCTGCGCTTCCTCGCGGGCGCGTTTGAGTTCGCTGCGCAGAACTTCGGTCTCTGCGCGCGTGCCGAGATAGGCGCCCGCACCCATCGAAAGCGCGCCGGCGGCGGTCGAGGCGAGGGCGGCGAGGATGACTTCGCTGCGGCCGGAGACCGCGCCGCTCAGTCCGGCCAGGACGCCGGCGGTGGTCAGCACGCCGTCCTGGATGCCGAAGACGATTTCGCGGATATTGGCGAGCCGTTCGAAGACCCGGCGTCGTTCTTCAGGTTTGAGGACAGCCAAGGGAGTCCGGTTCCGGCGAAGTTAGTATTTGAGATCCGCGGGTCCTATCTGGTCGCCCGGCTGCCAGTCTGCGGGGCACGGACGCCCGGTGCGAAGGGCGCGCACGACCCGCAGGGTTTCGGCCACGCTGCGCCCGACGTTGATCGAACTGGCGACGGCATAAACGATCTTGCGCCGGTTGTCGAAGATGAAGGCCGCGCGCATTGCGACCTTCTCCGTCTCGTCGAAGGCGCCGAAGGAGCGGGCGAGGCGCCCGTCGGAGTCCGCGAGCAGCGGATAGCTGAGACCGCCGAGTTCGCGCGCCCATCGGCGATGGGTCTCGGGGTCGTCGACACTAACGCCCACGATGCTTGTATGCTCCTGCTTGAAGGCTGGCTGGAGCTTGTGGAAACCGATGACCTCGGTCGGGCAGATGAAAGAAAAGTCCCGAGGGTAAAAGAACAACACGACCATCTCGGACCGGATGCCGTCGAGACTCACGTGGCTTATGTGGTCGTCGAAGGCGCAGGGGAGATCAAATGGCGGCGCATCGTCGCCGGGCTTCAACATGGGACGTCAGTCGCTCCTTGAAACTTGAGTCCCGAGCCTACTGAATCTCATAGGTCAGCGAAACCGTGGCGGGCACGGTGACCTGGCCGGCGGTGACCGGGGTCGGCGGCGGAGCCGCCGCCATCGCTGAGAATTCTGCCCTCATCACGGGGATCGGCCTGATAAATTCGGATACCGTCGTGGCCCTGACGATGCGGCCGAGCTTGACAGAAAGGGCAGCGGCGAGCGCCTGCGCCTGGGCCAGTGCGTCCTTCGAGGCTTTGGCGATGGCCCCGCTGCGCGCCTTGGTTTCATCGCGCAACGAATAGTCGAGTGAATTGATACGATTGGCGCCGGCTCCGATCGCGGCGTCGATCAACGGGCCCACCAGGTCGAGCGCGCCGGTTTCGACCGTGATCGAGTTGTCCGCGCTGTAACCGATGATAACGGGTTTGCCGCCGACGTGGGTCTCGCGATAGTCGGGGGAAAGAGAGTAGCCGCCGGTCCACATCGACCCCTTGTCGCCGAGCTTCGACTTGAGCGCGTCGGTAACCCTTTGCGCCAGCGCCGCGTTGCTGCCGGCGGCTTCGGCCGCGGTCGGCGCATGGGTCTCGATCGCGACCTGGAGCGTCGCGAGATCGGGCGGTGCCTGGGCCTCACCGCTGCCACTTACCTCGATGGTGCGCAGGTTGGGATTGACGGGTTGATCGGCGGCGAGCACGCACAGAGGTGCGAGCAGCATCATCCACGCGGCCATCACCACAAGTTTAATTCGCATGAAGAACCTCTCGCTCCCAGTCGAAAGTCTGCCGAGGAATCCACCGAACAACGGCATCAACGATTCAATCCAGCGTCATCGACGGCGTCAAGGAGTTCCACCGGCGAGCCGCGCGGGGCGTCGCGAGCCAATCGTCGAGGACGATGCGTTTCCCGCTGCGCCCGGTTATGATTTGGGGGTCGGACGCAGCACCCAAGGAAGAACAGCATCC
>JASHZA010000185.1 GCA_030042765.1 Candidatus Binataceae bacterium
AGCTTGTCCTTTTCGGCGCAGGGGGCGAGCGAGAAGCCGCAATTGCCCATCACGACCGAGGTGACACCGTGCCAGCAGGAGCAGCTACCGATGGGATCCCAGAAGATCTGGGCGTCCATGTGGGTGTGCCCGTCGATGAAGCCCGGGGAGACGACGCGGCCTTCGGCGTCGATGGTTTCGTCAGCCGCGCCACTAACCTTGCCGATCGAGGCGATGCGGCCGTCGGCGATGCCGACGTCGGCGCGATAGCGAGGCAATCCGGAGCCGTCGACGATGGTTCCGTTACGGATGATTAGGTCGTAGTGCATTTTGATCCTCCGGCTGGGGTGCGCTCGGCGGCGATCCTGGGGTTCGGCACCGTGGCGTCCCCGCTCCAAGGGCGTGACAGTCAGTCAGATCCTCCCGACAATCCCAATACCAACCTAGTAGTCCCCTTTTGGCCCAGGATCAACGCCGGGTGCGAAGGCTCCGATCCGGAGACGGACGCTCTCGCAACCGCGGCGAACGCCGTTACGAATTATCCAGCGGACCGGATAGCGTCAGGCGAGGAGTTTCGCGACCGCCCCTTCGACGGCGGTGCCCTTGAAGAAATCCGGGTTGAGGCTGGTCCACAAGCGGGCCGGATTTGCAAAGACAAAATCGCGAAAGTCGTCTTCGCTGATCAGTCCGTGTTCGACCAGCTCGTGTGCCTCCTCGGTCACTTCGCACATGTCGGGTACGTCCCAATGGCCGATATCGGAGCTGAATATGGCGTTAAGTTTGGCGCCGAGCGGAAGCTTGTGCGTGTCGAAGGCCATCGCGTTGATCGGGTCATCCGCTTCGCATCCAAAGTAGAAGTTAGGCACGAACAAGTCGCGGATATCCTCGGGCTTCTCGATACCGCATCGCGACCAATCGTCGAGTGCATCCGGATCCTCGTCGGTGCCGCCGATGCCCCATCCCTCGCCGTGTCCCTCGAGCTGGTCGGCAACCAGCTTTCCACCATAACGGCGCGCGAGATCCTGGAAGAGCTTGCGGTCAAGATTGGCCGGATTGTAGTTTTCCATCCCGTTGCGGTTGCGCTTTTGCCAATGGCCGATCATGTCCGAGTAGAGACTGCCCGCCCATCCGACACCGCATTCGAGGAAAGCGCATCGAAGCCGTGGAAAGCGCCGCGTGACACCGCCGAAGAACATCGCCTTGCAGAGCGCCTCACCCGCTGCGGCGAAGTGGCCGATGTGGTTGAACATGTAATTGGAGATGGAAGTGCGGCTGCCCCATCCCATGCCCGACGAATGAAAGGAGGGCGCGACGCCGAGCTCGATGCATTTGGCCCATACCGGGTCGTAGTCGTACTCGCTGTCGAGTGCGAACAGGTCGAGCCAATAGGCATGGCGAGTTGGATGCGGCATGTTCTGGGCGACGGCGGAAATCGGCCGGCGCACATGGCCTGCCATCATGATGACTTTGAGGCCGAGGGTCTTGACCGCAAATTCGAGTTCGTCGAGAGCCTCCTGCGGCGTATGCATCGGGACAATTGCCGCCGGAGTGAGTCGGTCGGAATACTCGCGAAAGATGTCGGCGTGAAAGGTGTTGTAGGCACGGCAACTGGCGCGGCGAAGGTCGTCCTCACGGATGTGCGGAACGCCAAGGCCGGCAGTAGGATAGAGGACGGCGAAGTCGATTCCGGTCTGGTCGAGGCGTTCGTGGAGCAGCTTCGGAAAGGTGGCCGTCGCGCGGTCGAGCGTGTTCTTGGTCGGGAGCGCCCACCATGGCGGCCGCAGCGGCCGCTCCGCACGGCGCTGATCCCAGGTCATCCGATACCAGTTGGCGCCGTCAGTCCGGTACCGTGAGGCGAGATCGGGTCCCGCTACCTGGCGAATATACTCACGCAGCGCGGGCTGGAATTCGACGGTATGGCCGTCGGAGTCGATGACGGGATGCTTCAGCCGTGCACGCACCTGAGCGGATTTCGAAGGACCGATTGACGTACTTGCCGCCATTGGCGTCTCCTCCATCAATGCGATTGAGCGGAACGTACCATGCTCGGCCCGGTTCCACCAACGACGACAAAGCTCGGCGGCAGGCTCAGCCCATTAGCAATCGGTAGGAGCGCAAAAGTGTTTGCCACCATTCGCCGTGGCGTTGCAGGAAGATGGCGTCGGGAAAGCCGTGGCGGGCCACATGCTCGGAAGGGACGGTGTCCCACCCGAGGTGCTCGATGGTGACGCGGGTCTCATCGCCGAGCGGCTCGAAGCGCACTTCGACGTGCGTGACCTGTTCGGCGGTGAAGCTTTCCTGCCGCCAGGTGAAGGCAAGTTTCGCCCCCGGTTCCCACGCTGTAATTCGGCCGATCTCGAAGACTTCACCACTCGGTGCAGTTTCGATGAAGCGTCAGCCGACGCGCGGTTCGAAGGCAAGAATACCTGGTGAGCTTCGCGCGAAGCGGAACAGGGAATTGGGCTGCCACCATTGCGCGATTTCGCCTGTGAATACGGCGAAAGCGCGGCGCGGTGGACCGGGTACACGGAGCGAAACGAGGATACGCGAACTCACCGCGCACGCTCCATGTGTTCTCGCAACGCGCTGAGCTGCAAACTCCATAAGCGCTCGGTCTCCTCCAGCCACTTCTTCAGATGGACCATCGGCTCCGGCCTCAAGGAGTAAACCCGCACTCGCGCGTCGAACTCGGGATGCCGTTCCTCGATCAGTCCGTTGAGGCGGAGGCTGCGCAGATGGCGGCTCAAGGCTGGAGGGTTGAGACCGACGGCGCGGGCAAGATCGCCCGCAGTCCGCGGCCTCTCCCGTAGTAATTCAACCACCTGGCGTCGATGCGGATCGGCGAGGGCAGCCAGGACGCGATCAACACTTGCCCGCGCGCTCAAACCCATCCTTCGATCTTCAAGCCGCTCGCTTTTTCGGCCTCTTCGCGCGAGACGTATCGCATAGTCTGAGCGAAGCTCCAGACATGGCCTTCCGGATCCTTTGCCATGTATGTGCGGTCGCCATAGAACTGATCCTCGAGTTCCCTGACGATGATGGCTCCTGCGGCCCGCGCGCGCGCGCAATGAGCGTCAATTCCCTCACTCAGATGGACGTGGACGGTCTGGGTGTTCCTGCCGCCAACGGAGCTTGGGCTCGCAACAAAATCTGCCCATTCGCTGCCGACCATGATGTAGCCGTCGCCGAATTTCATCTCGGAGTGGCCCAGTTTTCCATCGCGGTCGGTGATGACCATCGAGCGTTCGAAGCCGAAGGCCTTCTCCAGCCAATCGAGGGCGGCAAAGGGATCTTTATAGAAGAGGGCGGCGCCGAAAGTGGGACGGTGAAACGGACTTTCCATCGCCAATCTCCTTAACCAAGAGTCGAATATTCAACGCAAATGTGAATCAAATTGTCAAGGCTCATTTTCGACAATCTCTGGTCCATCCGGCGGCTGCGGGAAGGCCTGGTAGGGGTGCCCGGCCAGCTCCAAGCGGCCTGGTCGAGTATCCCGCTTCAGGGAACTCTGCCACTATTGTACAAATGAGATCCCGAGGAAGAGCACGGTCAAGCGAAGCGGATCTGGGGACAGATGCGTAGCGTAGTCGTGACGGGTGGAAGCCGGGGGTTGGGTTTCGCGATCGCGCGCAGGCTGGCGAGCAGTGGCTATCGAGTCATCGCGATCGCAAGGAAGGAGAGCGAGCAGATAGCGTCTGCCCTGCGGGAGCTGGAGGGCAACCAGCAAGGTTCACTGCACTTCAAGCCATTCGATCTCGAACAGATCGCCGATATTCCCGGCATGGTGAAAGAATTAAGGAAAGAATTCGGTTCAATCTATGGGCTGGTCAACAACGCGGGGCTCGGGACCAGCGGAGTCCTGGCGACCATGCGCGACGGAAATATTGAGCGGATCGTCCGTCTGAATACGCTGTCGCCGATGGTCATGACCAAGTACGTAGTCAGATCGATGATGGCCGATAGCGGCGGGCGAATAGTCAATGTCGCGTCGATAGTCGCGTTCACAGGCTATACGGGGCTTTCCGTATATAGTGCGACCAAGGCATCTCTAATCGGCTTCACGCGATCGCTGGCGCGGGAAGTCGGGTCATTGGGAATAAACGTCAATGCGGTCGCGCCGGGTTTCGTAGATACGGAAATGACTCAGGGACTGAGCAAGGAGCAGCGCGGCCAGGTCGCGCGGCGCAGCGCATTGGGGCGCCTCACCGAGCTCGAGGATGTAGCGAACGCGGTCGAGTTCCTGCTTGGCGACAAGGCGAGAAATATCACGGGGACAGTGCTGACCGTCGATGCCGGCAGCACGGCGTAGGGCGGGGTTTACAGACGAACCTGGCCGTTCACGATGCGTGCGTGGAAGGCGTGATCGAGCTTGACGAAGGTGTTGCGGGCGCGATCGTAGAAGTAGAGATCATCGGCAATAGCGGCAGGATCGAAACCTTCGGCCGCGAGATCGTACTTTTGGGGTTTGAAGGTCCCGGTGGTCGCGATTGCGTTACTAGTTCGCAGGAACAGCGGGCGCGCGTACTCGGGCAGAGTCGCTTCCAGGTACTCGGGAAAGCTCCGAATGTCGAAGTCGGCGCCAGCGACGACCGCGGCCATACCGGCGCGACCCTCTGTACCGGGAATACTCACTCCGTAGACGACCGCGCCCGTCACGCCACGGCATGCCGAGATCATTTCCGCAACTTCGGCGGTCGACACGTTCTCGCCTCTCCAACGGAATGTATCGCCGACGCGATCGACGAAAAAGAAAAAGCCCTTTTGGTCTCTCCTCATCAGATCGCCGGTGCGATACCAGATGTCACCACGTTCGAACACGTCGCGCAGGATTTTCTTCGACGAAGCGCCGTTGTCGGTATAGCCTTCGAAGCTACCTCGGCCGCTCGAGGCATCACTGAATATCCTGCCGATCGCT
>JASHZA010000186.1 GCA_030042765.1 Candidatus Binataceae bacterium
ACGAAATGCCAATAGAGGCCAGCGAACTCGAGCCGTCCTTGCCCTCGTTCCCACAGGGTTCCACGGAACGCCATCATCAGGAGTACGAAATTCACGACAATACCGCCGGTTACATGCAAGGCGTGCAGTCCGGTCATGAGGTAGTAGAACGACCAAAACATTCCGCTGAGAGGCGTGAAACCTTCTCCCAAGTGTCCCGCGTACTCGTAAGCCTTGACGCCGAGAAACATCAATCCAAGAGTGACCGTGAATCCCAAGTACAATTTGACTGCCTCACGTTTGCCAGCTCTCACGGCCGCGAGTGCTAGAATCATGGTCAGGCTGCTCGTGAGCAAGACCAGTGTGTTGAGCGTGCCGACTTGCCAGTCCACATGAGCAGCGTCGCTGGTCCATCCTCCCGCCGCGATTCGCAACAGAATAAAGCACGCGATCAACCCGCCAAAGATCATTATCTCCCCTGCCAGGAACACCCACAACCCGAGCTTCCCCGAGGAGATCTCCATAAGGCTGTCGGTGGCTGGCTGATCAGCTGGAGTCCCAGGACCAACCGGAAAGTCGAGTTCAGCTTCCATGTCCATTCCTTATTATGGGAATCGGGCTGCTACTCAGTTGGGAGCAGACTGACATATCTGGTCTGCGCTGCCCAATCCTCTAACATTCCCGGCATACTGTAGTCGTAGGGACCGCGGACAATCGTCGGAACCCGCTCGAAGTTCCCGTGTGGCGGCGGTGATGGTACGGTCCATTCCAGCGTGTTGGCGTGCCAGGGATTTTCGGCGGCCTTCTCGCCACGAAAGATGCTGACGAGAAAGTTGACAATGAAGGGCAACTGGCCGAGCAAAAGTAGGATTGCCGCGTATGTCGCAATCACATGAAGCGGCTGCAGTGGCTTCAAGAAGCTGTAGCCAAAAGGGTAGTAGATACGCCGCGGACCGCCGGCGAAGCCAACGAGAAACAAAGGGATGAAAACCAGATTGAAAAAGACAAACGTCAGTGCGAAATGAATCCTACCGAGGGCCTCGCTCGGCATCCGCCCGAAGATCTTGGGATACCAGTAGTAAATGCCGGCAAACCCTCCCATGAAAACGATCGGAAAGAGCGTGTAGTGGAAATGCGCGACGACAAAATAGCTGTCGTGCAAGTAGATATCCGCGGTTTCACTGCCCAAAAAGATTCCAGTCACACCACCGATTAAAAAGCTCGACAGGGCTCCGAGCACGAACAGCATCGGCGTCTCGAAGCTTATCGAACCGCGCCATAGCGTCGCGATCATGGCCAGCACCATGATGGCAAACGGAATCGAGATCAGAATGGTCATTATGCTGAATGGCGCAGCAAGCCGCGGGTCCATTCCGCTGACGAACATGTGATGCGCCCAGACCATGAGGCTGAGGAATCCGGCGACGATGGTCGAATAAACGATCGTCCGATAGCCGAATATCGGCTTGCGCGAAAAGACCGGCAGAATTTCCAGCATGATGCCGAAGCCCGGCAGAGCTATCACGTAGACTTCCGGGTGGCCGAAGAACCAGAAGAGATGCTGCCAGAGCAGCGGGTCTCCTCCGCGTGACGGATTGTAAAATCCGGTTCCCACCACGCGGTCGGCCAGCAGCATCACGGCCCCGGCTACTAGCGGTCCGACCGAAAGCAGGAAGATCGCACTGGCGGTAACTTCCAGCCAGACGAACAGCGGCATCCGCCAAAGCGTCATCCCCGGAGCGCGAAGATTAATCGCCGTAGTAAGGAAGTTGATTCCACCCATCAAGAAGGATGTGAACTCAAGCGCGAGAGCAATCAACCAGAGGTTTACTCCCCAATAGCCGCCGGTGTAGGAAGGAACGGCCGACAGCGGCGGATACCCGGTCCATCCCGCTGATGCGGCTCCCCCGGGGACGAAGAATGATGCAATCAGGATCAAGGAGGCCGCAAACAGGATCCATACCGAGAGCATATTGAGGCGGGGGAATGCCATGTCTTTCGCACCGACCATCAGCGGGATCAGAAAATTGCCGAAGGCACCCAACAGGATCGGCATCGCGACAAAGAAAACCATGATCGTGCCGTGCATAGTGACCAGGGCCAAATATGTGGCCGGAGCGATAAAGCCCCATCCAGCTACCGGTTTTCCCGGCCATGCTAACTCGATCCTGATGAGATAAGCGGTAAAGCCGCCAACCAGCGACATTAACAGGCCGACGGCGAGGTACTGCTTCGCGATGGTCTTGTGGTCGGTCGAGAAAACATATTTGCGCAGGAATCCCGCTTCGGTCCCGTGCTCCACATACTCGGCGGGTTCAACGCGTGCGACCTTCAATCGTGCTTCCATTACCCGATCACTCAACTGTTACCTGGTTTCGCGGAAGTAGCTGCGGCGGCCCGCTGGTCTTTTAGCCACGCTTTGTAAGCGGCCTCGCTCTGCACCACGAGTTCTCCGCGCATGTTGAAATGTGAAGGCCCGCACAACTGAGAACAGGCGATCTCGTAGGTGCCAATCTCTGTTGCCTCGAACCAGGCCGGGATCTTCCGGCCTGGCACCACGTCCTGCTTGAGGCGAAGCTCGGGAACAAAGAAATCGTGGATTACGTCCTCGGATTGAAGCTCCAGCCTGACGACCTGGCCCACAGGTACGTGTAGTGTGTCCGACTTAAGATCCTGACCCGCGCCAAAGCGTCCGTCCGGACCGGGATAGGTGAATTGCCAAACAAACTGACTTCCCGTCACGTGAACCGTAACGGATGCGCGCGGTATACTGCCCTTCACTATTTCCCAAGCCCGCGCGCCGGCCGCATCGATACCGAGGTCGCAGACTAGGATCAAAAGCGCAGGCACCAGAATCCAGGAAATCTGCCTTGCGTTGTCGCCGCGTACGAAGTGGGCGTTTACTCCGGGCTTGCGACGATAACGGACGACGAAATATAGCAGCGCGCCCTGGAACAAGAGAAACCAGAATGCACTTAGGAAAAAGATTAGGTTGATGACCCAATCGATTTGTCCGCCATAGCTGGAAACGTTCGGAGGGAACCAATTGGCAGGCACTATTTCGTCGCTCCTTTCCAAGCGTCCGTTGTTGTCAGGCAGTTTCCCGGATGGAGACAACAAACCACGTTCGCGCTTCCGCTACGCCCAGTTGAGCAGGAAACGCGCCAATGATTTAAGGAGATTCTGCGGACGTCGAATTGTGGGTCCTGTGGTCTGCCTCGAACGACTGGCGCGACCTGTTTCCAAAGGAAGCGCCAACGGCGTTTCCTTTGGAAACAGCGAGAGGCCGGCCCAAAAAGGTTTAGTCGGTTCTTATGCCGTATTTCGCTATTTTCGCGTAGAGCTGTTTGCGTGAAATGCCGAGCATTTGGGCTGCGCGCGTCTTGTTTTGCTTGCTGGACTCCAAGGTGCGTTGAATCAA
>JASHZA010000187.1 GCA_030042765.1 Candidatus Binataceae bacterium
ACCGCGCTGGCGCTCGAGCCGGGCGACGTGCGGCGCGATTTTACCGTGAGCGGGTATGTCTTCTTTCCTAAGGGTGAATACAAGCAGATCCAGTTTCTCTTGGTCGATGGTGAAACCGGCGACACAGAGGTGATCAACCGTCCATGGAAGTAGTCTCTGGCCCGATTCTGTTCGAGCTCGCCTCTCGTTTCTGAGCCTTCACCCGATGCGCTGGGGCCGGATAAGGCTCGGGAACCCCGTCGGGCGCACGCACTTCCGAGAAGCGCCTTCTCCCGGTGTGGATGGATGAGGAGTGCTGTACGCGCGCCCTTAGCCCTTCTTGCGCGCGAGTTCGTCCAAAGCTTCGTTGATGAAGTAGCGCTGATCCGGGTCGCGATCGTCGAGTTCCGCCTTGCGCCGTGAAACCCAATCTGCCAGAGCGATCAGAGCGGCATCGGCCGCGTTCGGAATCCCCAACGCATCGGAAACGCGGCACAACCGGTTGAAGAGCTCCTCGGGGAGGTCGAGTTCCAGCCTTCTTTGAGCCATTTGTTTAGCCTTTATATAGTCTTCAGGGCCCCGTCACGTCAAAATGGGGATATAGTGTCTATCAACCAAAAATACCTTGGCGTTCTGATCGAATACCTGAGCGAAGGCCGCCTCCGCCCGGGTTTGGTCGTGCGCGAACAGGCCAATCAGATCACCGTGCTCGATGGTTCTGGCCGTGAACGATCAGTCGCGCGCAACCTGGTCTTGCTGCGCCATCACGAGTGCAAGGCCACGCGCGACAACATCGCCACGGTCGTGGCTGCGCTTGACGAGGAACGCACTCGCCTGGCCGCCGAACTTGACCTCAATCTGCTCTGGGAGGTCGTGCGCGACCACGGACGCGGCTACAGCGCCGACGAGCTTGCCGAGTTATTTTTCGGCCGACGTTCTGCGGCCGGCACCGCGGTCATGCTCGAGGCGCTTTTCAATGACCGCCTTTACTTTGTGCGCCGTAATCTCGAGTTCGTTGCACGCGGTGCCGACCAGGTCGAACGCCTGCACACTCAGCACGAGCGCATCCGGTTGCGCAGCGAAGCGGGGCGCCGCACACGCAATCTTATCCGCACGATCATCGAGGACGGCATCGTTCCGCCCGCGGATGAAACCGTGGAACTGATCGTCGAACTCAAGCGCTATTTGGAGAATCCCTTCACGCGCAGCGGCGAACTTACTGCGACGCTCGAGGCCGCCGTCGCCGATATCAGCTCGGCCGAGACTGCCTATGAAATTCTCGACCGGCTCGGTTCGGCCCCCGGCGGCCCGCGCTTTGCTCTCATCGGCGGCCTCAGGACCAGTTTCACCGACGCGGCGCTGGCCGAGGCGCAAACGATCACGGGGCCCGAACGCCCTCAGATCGACGACGCTTTTGCGATCGCGATCGACGATGAGGAGACGGTCGAAGTTGACGACGCGATCTCATGTGAGCCGACCGCGGACGGCGGCTTTCGGGTGCGTATCCATATCGCGCTGGTATCGGATTACGTTCCGAAGGGCGGCGCGATGGATCAGGAGGCCGCCACCCGCGGTTCCACCGTCTATCTCCCTGAGACTACGATCCGAATGCTGCCAGACCGAGTGTCAACCGTTGCCGCCAGCCTGATCGCCGGCCAGCAGCGCCACGTTCTGACCACTGAAGTCCGGCTTTCAGCCGATGGAGAGCTGCTCGATTATCGCCTCTACCCCGGACAGCTTCGAATCGCTGCGCAAATTGCTTATGACAAGGCCGATCGCTTGCTCTGCGATCGCGAATCCGGCGGCAACGACATGTCGGCCCTTCTGTGGCGTCTTTGCGATGCGGCTTCGAAATTGCGCGAGCGGCGCCGCGCCGCCGGTGCGGCTCTGATGCAGCGGCGAGAACCCAAAGTCACGGTGATCCGGGATGAAATCGACGTCAAAATCATCGACAACAGTTCACCCAGCCGCCAACTCGTCGCGGAATTCATGGTGCTCAGCAACTACGTTGCGGCGCGCCTGGCCGCCCAGCGCCACGTACCGATGATCTATCGGGTTCAGCCTGGCACTGGCAGCGACCTGTTAAGCCAGCGGCCGCATCTCTCGCTCTACCCGGAGTTTCATGCAGGCGTGGGCCTCGACTGCTACCTGCAGGCGAGCTCACCGATCCGGCGCTACATGGACCTGGTGCTTCAGCGCCAATTGGTCGCCGCACTCTCCGAACAAGCCGCCGCAGCCTACCAGCCCGACGAATTGCTCACCGTCCTTGCCGCAGCGGAAAGCGCCGAAGCAGAGGGCAAAGAACTTGAACGCCGTGCTAAACGCTATTGGATCTTGCGCTACCTCGAACGCCATGCGCTCGGCCAGCCGCTCGAGGCGATTGTTTTGCGCGACGGCGCGAGCGCTGAACTCGAAGCCTACGCCGTTCGCGGTTCACTGCGCGGAGCCCCGAACGTGGCCAGCCAGACACGCGTCCTCGTGCAAATCTCTCGCATTGAACCCGTGCGCGGCTGGCTCACGATGGATTACCTGGGCCCCGTCACCATTACTTCATCAGAAGGGGCCCTGAACCGCCCCCGCTGATGAACCCTCGCTATTGCGGACGTTTCGCCTTCTAGCGAGCCTCGTCGTTCGGGCCGAAGCTGTCCTGCTCCAAACGCCAACGATCGATCGACTCAACGTTGAAACGCCAGTCAGATCCAACCTTGAAGGCTGGCAACTGACCACGCTTGAGCTGACGGTACACCGTCGAAGGATGCACCTTCAAATAATCGGACAACTCCTTAACTGTCATTACCCGACTGCTCTCAGCTTTCATAGCCAGACCTCCTCCATAAGAACCCGTACTGTCTAAATCATGTGCAATGCTTGTGCCGCCCGAGGAAGTGGCCGAAAGCAAGTAGAGGTCTACCGATTATGCTTTGATAATTGTACTTAGAGCGACAATATTTTGCCGTTGACAGGAATTTGCCCGACGTTGCGGTGCAAAAGTGATCACTGCTCGTTTCAAGTCTGCAATGGAGACCACTGTTCGGCGACACTTAGGAGAAAATCTGGCTATAATAGGCAATATATAGCCACAAGAACTTAATAGGCTGAGATAATTCCTAAAAGACGCATTCGCGTGGGACCGGATCCTCGCCCTCCAAAAGGTGCGGCTTTTGCAACGCTTGCGACCGACTCTCTGCCTTCAAACTTTGCCGATCAGTTCTCTTTCAGTTTCCGATATGAACTTCAAAATCCCCTGCTCATCACGCGCACGATGAAGCAAAACAAGGCGCTTCACACCCAGGTCGGCGTACTTCTTCGCCGCGTCTAGATCGACTCGTGCGCGCGGCGTGATGCTGACCTCGACAGCCTGCGAAGACCGGCCCGCTTCCATGCACGCGGCGCGCAGACCTCCGATACACTTCGCTGTCGCGTCGTGATCCAGAGAGAAGCCGAACCATCCCTTGGCCAGGCGCGCCGCCCGCCCCCACGCCTCCTTGGTATGGCCGCCGAACACGATTTCCGGATGCGGCTTCTGCACCGGACGCGGCATCGCGTTGACTCCTCCGAACGAAACGAAGCGTCCGCGATACTCGGGTTTGTCCATGCTCCACAGGGCGATCATCGAAGCGAGAAATTCCTCGGTGCGCGGCCCCTTATGGTCGAAAGGTGCGCCGATCGCATCGAACTCCGGCTTGAGGTAACCGATACCGATTCCAAAGATTAGCCGTCCGTTCGACAGCACGTCGACCGACGCCAGTTCCTTGGCCAGTACG
>JASHZA010000001.1 GCA_030042765.1 Candidatus Binataceae bacterium
CTGCTGCTTTACGATCCGGAGCGTCTGATCCGGATCCTGACCAATCGCGATCGGCCGGTTCAGATCGCGATCGCAGGCAAGGCGCATCCTGACGACCACGTTGGACAGGCGCTGGTGCGGGAATGGGTTCGGTTTGTACAGCGGCCCGAGGTGCGCCGTCGCGCGGTCTTTCTCAGCGACTATGACCTCGCGCTGGCAGAGCGGCTGGTTCAGGGTGCGGACTTGTGGATCAACACGCCGCTGCGGCCCTGGGAGGCGTGCGGCACGAGTGGCATGAAGGTGCTGGTCAACGGCGGGCTCAACCTGTCCGAGCTGGACGGGTGGTGGGCGGAAGCATACTCGCCGGATCTCGGTTGGGCGATTGGTGACGGTAAGGAACACGATCACGATCCAGCGTGGGACGCGGCCGAGGCGGAAGCGCTGTATAAGACACTTGAAGAGCGGGTAATCCCTGCATTCTACCAGCGGAGTGAAAACGGCGTTCCGACGAAATGGGTCTCGATGATGCGCGAGAGCATGGCGCGCCTGACCCCACGCTTTTCAGCGAACCGAACACTGCGAGAATATACGGAAAACTACTACCTGCCAGCCACGCGGGAATACCAGGAACGCGCGCGCGACCGCGGTGCGGCGGGCTTATCTATATTGCAATGGCAGCAGCGGTTGTTGCATCGATGGGCGAACGTCCGCTTCGGCGAATTTCGCGTCGAGACTTCCGGCGGAAAGCATGCCTTCGCGGTTCAAGTCTACCTAGGGGGACTCGAGCCGGAGGCAGTCTGCGTGCAACTTTACGCCGAGGCGCTCGACGATGGAGCGCCCATTCGTCGGGAAATGCTTCGCGGCCGGCCGATTATGGGCGCCGTGAACGGGTTCGTATACGGCGCCGAGGTTACCGCAGAACGCGCCGCCGAGGACTACACTCCCCGAATTGTCCCATCGCCATTGGCCGGACGAGCACCACTCGAGGACAACCACATCCTCTGGTTACGCTGAACGAGCTGGCGATAGCGTCACATCCCGACCGCCGGACTAATGAATCGCCGTGCGCTGAGGCCGGGCTGGGCGTACGGGCGTTGGCTCGCCGTTGCCCGCATCCGCGTCACCCGCTGCGTGAGCGCGCGCGCCCGCGCCATCGCGCAGCGCATGCGCCAAAACCTCGTCGACCGTGTCGACGAAGATCGCTTCCATCTCGGAGCGCAGCTCTGCCGGAATATCGTCGAGGTCGTGCTCGTTGCGCCGTGGCAGGATCACCGTACGGATTCCGGCGCGCCGCGCCGCCAGCACCTTTTCCTTGATGCCGCCGACCGGGAGCACTTTGCCGCGCAGCGTGATCTCGCCGGTCATCGCGACGTCAGCCCGCACTGGCCGGCCAGTAAGCAGGGAGACAAGCGAGGCCGCGATAGTGACGCCGGCCGAGGGTCCATCCTTGGGAATCGCTCCGGCGGGAACGTGCACATGGATATCCGATTTCTCGTAGAAATCCGGCGCGAGCCCAAGCCGGTCCGCACGCGAGCGGATGTACGAAAGGGCCGCCTGCGCCGATTCCTTCATCACGTCGCCGAGAGAACCGGTCAGGGTTAGACCCTTTTGACCAGCCATCCGTGTGCTTTCGATAAAGATGATATCGCCGCCGTTGGGCGTCCAGGCCAATCCAGTCGCCACTCCAGGTTCATTGGTGCGTTCCGCGACCTCGGAGAAGTACTTCGGCGGTCCGAGGTAACGCTGCAACATTTCCGGCGTGACGCGCTCGGGGGCGCTTTCGCCCTCGGTGATCGAACGCGCGATCTTGCGGCAGATGCGCGCGATTTCGCGTTCGAGGTTGCGCAATCCCGCCTCGCGCGCATAGCTGCGGATGATTTCCGCAACGGCGGGACGGGTGAATTCAATTTTGATGTCGCCGAGTCCGTGCTCGACCATCACCTTTGGAACGATATGACGGTCGGCGATCTGGAGTTTTTCCTCTTCCGTGTAGCCCGGCAATTCCAGCACTTCCATGCGATCACGCAAGGCGTGCGGGATGGTATCGAGCACGTTTGCCGTGGTCAGGAACAATACGCGCGAAAGGTCCAGCGGCACGTCGAGATAGTGGTCGACGAAGGTGTTGTTCTGTTCAGGATCGAGCACCTCAAGCAGGGCCGAGGCTGGATCGCCGCGGAAATCCGCGCCCAGCTTGTCGACTTCGTCGAGGATGAACAGTGGATTGTTGGAACCTGCGTTGCGCAATCCCTGTACGATACGTCCAGGCAGCGAGCCAATATAGGTTCGCCGATGTCCGCGAATCTCAGCCTCGTCGCGGATTCCGCCCAGCGACAGCCGCACGAACTTGCGTCCCAGCGCGCGGGCGATCGAACGCCCGAGGGAAGTCTTTCCGGTCCCCGGCGGTCCGACGAAGCAAAGGATAGGTCCCTTGGTGTCGGCTTTGAGCTTGCGCACGGCCAGGAACTCGAGGATTCGCTCTTTGACCTTTTCGAGGTCGTAATGGTCCTCATCGAGCACCTTGCGTGCGTTCGCGATATCGAGATTGTCGTCGGTCGAGGCGCTCCACGGCAGGCTCACGAGCCAGTCGATATAGGTGCGCACGACCGTATGTTCGGCCGACTCCGGCGGAATCATCCGCAGGCGTTCGAGTTCCTTGTCGGCGGCCTTGCGGGCCTCCTCAGGCATCTTCGCCGCTTCGATCTTCTTCTCGAGGTCCTCTATTTCGGAAGAACGTCCGTCAGCCTCGCCCAGCTCCTTCTGGATCGCCTTGAGCTGCTGACGCAGATAGTATTCGCGCTGATTCTTGTTCAGCTCGGTCTGAACCTGCGACTGGATCTTGTGCCCCAACTCGAGCAATTCGATCTCGCGGCCCAGGATCACGATCAGTTTTTCGAGCCGCTGACGCACTTCGAGCGTGGCCAACAGGTCCTGCAACTCCTCGACCGCTATCTTGAGATAGGACGCAACCAGATCCGTCAGGCGGGCCGGGTCGCGCACCTGCATCGCCATTACCTGCAGTTCGTCGGGCAGGTAGGGCACGAGCGAAACGAATTTCGAGAACTGGCTGACCAGGTTCGCGTGCAGCGCTTCGACTTCCTTGTCGCCGACCAGGGTTTCGGGCAGGCGGCCGACCTGCGCGATAAAGTATGGATCTCGCTGGATGAACGTTTGCAGGTCGATTCGGGCAAGCCCCTGCACCAGCACCCGGACGCTCTGGTCCGGATACTTCAGCATCTTGAGAATTCGCACCGCGGTGCCGCGAGGATATAGCCCCTCGGGCCCCGGATTTTCCTCTTCGGGGTTCTTCTGAGTCGCGAGCCCGATTATGCGCGAATTCTGCCCGACGTCCTCGATCAACTTGAGCGACGACGCGCGTGAAACCAGGAACGGATGTATCTGACTGGGGAAGATTACGATGCCGCGCAGCGGCAGCACCGGCAACGTTTCGGGAATCTCGACTTTGGTAAGATCTTCTTCAGTCTCGAAGCGCTTTTCCCCTTTGGATTTCTCTGACATAGGCTACCAGACCCCCATCTCCGGGGCGACCGGACGCCGCCCACGCTTTCCCCTCCGCCAGAATTTAACGTAGTATAGCGGCGGAAGTGGCACAAGATTCTTTCCGTGAGGAGAACCTAAGCACGATCTTCCCTGCGGGCCACTACGCCGAAAGAAGGTCCCTTGCCAACCTTTCATTTCGACAGGTTATTCGACGTTAGCGAGGCCAATGACCTGATACCTCGGCTCGAGGTAATGATCCGCCTACTGCAGGCACGCGTTAGCGAACTCAGGGGCCAGATCGCCCGAATCCTCGAAGTCGATCCCAAGGCCGAGGCCCTAAAACTACCCCAGGTGCTCGAGCGGCATCCCCAACTTCGCGCTCCTTCGTCCAGCCTGGCCGAGGCGGCGCAAGCGATCGAATCCCTGGGATGCTTTCTTAAGGATATCGACCTCGGTCTGGTCGACTTCCCCTACCAGAGCGAGAGCGGGGAAGTGGTCTTTCTGTGCTGGCAGTCCGGCGAGCCCGGTGTTCTGGCGTGGCATCCGATCGACGCAGGCTTCGATCAGCGCCGACCGCTACCGGGATCGACGAAACCGTTGCCCAATTAGGACATACGCATGCCCATCTTGTTTAATTCGACTTGGACATGGCAATAACGCTCTTTATCTATCTGTTGGCCCTGGTCTGCTGGCTCGGCGGCATGATCTTCTTCTCGATTTTCGTGGCGCCGGTCGTATTTGGCGTGCTTCCGATCAGTGAAGCCGGAAAGGTCGTCGCTGGGATCTTCCCGCGTTATTACATCCTCGGCTATGTGGCCGGGATCATTGCCGTGATCCTCTCGATCTATTTCGCGGTTTCGCACACTCCCCGACTGTGGTGGGGGCTTGCCGCACTCGCGCTCGTGATTGCATTGGGACTGACGCTCTACGCGGGCGCCGTGGTTCGTCCGAAGGTAGATTCGATGCGCACGGTGGCGGAAGAGGCCAATCCCGAGCCTGAGCGCAAGGCTGAATTCCAGCGTCTCCACCGGCTCTCAGTTGCGATCAACGGCAGCGTGATGGTGTTGGACCTGCTCGCGCTTCTCTGCACCGCCGCGGCACTGACCCCCCATGGCTAAGCGCGAATTCAAGGCGGTAGTGCTCGATCTCTTTGACACGTTGGTCAAATGGGAGCCCGATCGTCTGCCCGTAATGGAGCTCAACGGGCGGCAGGTGCATACCACGATGCCGTGGGTCTTCCCGACGCTGGAGCGGCGCCTGGGCGATTCCTTCGACCAGAATGGCTTCATCGAAGTCTACACAGCGGTGGTCGAGGAGATCCTCGCCGAGAGGGAGCGCGAAGGCACAGAGATCACCTGCTTCGAACGTTTTGCGCGAACGCTCAAGCGGATATTGCCGCATCCCGGGCAAGAACTTCATTCCTTTGCTCATGACCTGACGCGAGTCCACATGGACGCGGTCCGCTCGGTGACGTGGGCCCCGGCGGAACGGGTCGAAGCAGTCCGTCGCATCGCGCCGCATTACCGGCTCGGACTGCTCTCGAACTTCGACGACGCGCAGTGTGGCCGCGAGGTTCTCTCCGATACCGGTGTCGCTCATTTGTTTGAGGCGGTCATAATTTCGGCGGAGGTTGGGTTGCGTAAGCCCAACCCGCTGATCTACCGGCAGATGCTCGAGAGGATTGGTCTCGAGGCACATGAAGTCCTTTTCGTGGGTGATACTCCGCGCGAGGACGTGGCGGGCCCGCATGGCGTCGGGATGCGGACGGCGTGGATCAGCAAAGGCGCGGTCGCGGTCCCTGAAGGGATCCCGGAGCCGCATTTCGTAATCACCGACCTTTCCGAGTTGCCGCAGATCCTGGGAATCTGAGATGGCGTTGGGAACGCCGATTGCGGTCATCGGAGCCGGCGACGCGCCGGCAGCGCTGCGTGAGCTCGCGTTCGCCGTCGGCCGCGCGATCGCCCGGCGCGGCGCGACTCTCGTATGCGGGGGCCGCGGCGGCGTGATGGAGGCGGCGGCCGCGGGGGCGCATTCGGCGGGTGGCCACACCGTCGGGATCCTGCCGGGCTACGACCGGCGGGAGGCGAATCCTCATATCGAGTTCGCGATTGCCACCGGTATGGGCGAGGCGCGCAACGTGATCGTCGTCGCCAGCGCCGACGCAGTCGTGGCGCTGACCGGCGAAGCGGGCACCTTGTCGGAAATCGGTCTTGCGAGGAAGCTCAAGCGCCCGGTGGTGGCGCTGTGTTCGTGGGCCGAGATCGAGGGGCTCGTTCGCGCTGACGATCCGGAGACCGCAGTCGAGCTTGCACTGGCCATCGCTACAGGCGCCGCAGAAAAGAAATGAAAACGCCCTCG
>JASHZA010000188.1 GCA_030042765.1 Candidatus Binataceae bacterium
CCAGGTCTGAAATGGGTTCAGCTTCTGAGCGCGGGCGCGGACCATATTCTGCGCGGGTTACTCGGCGAGCGCGCGAACGTCGCGGTCACGACCGCGAGCGGCATTCACTCAACGCCCATTGCGGAGTACACGATCGGCTCGATGCTGGCCTGGGCGCATGGCTTCCACATCACGATGCGCGCGCAGATGCGGCACGAGTGGAAACGGAACTCGCAGTTCATGGATTCGGTCGATTCGATGCGCGGGAAGACACTGGGGATAATCGGCTATGGCTCGATCGGGCGCGAGACCGCGCGCATCGCGCTGGCGCTCGGGATGACAGTGCTTGCGCTCAAGCGCAATCCAAGCGATCGCCGAGATACGGGATGGAATCCACCCGGGGTCGGCGATCCCGATGGTGCGATTCCGGCACGATGGTACGGTCCGGAGGAACGCGAGGCGATCCTGCGGGACAGCGACTTCATTACCGTGACCCTGCCGATGACGACGCTGACGCAGCGCTTTATCGGCGCGCGGGAGATCGCGGCGATGCGCCCGCATGCTTATATCGTCAACGTCGGCCGCGGCGAGGTAATCGACCAGGATGCGCTTATAGAGGCTTTGCGCGAAAAGCGCATCGGCGGCGCTGGGCTGGATGTCTTCGCGCGTGAACCGCTCGAAGCCGACAGCCTGCTGTGGGATCTGGAGAACGTCATCCTGACGCCCCACATGTCGGGCGCTTTCAAGGGCTACAACAGCGCGTGTTGCGAGCTGTTTGCGGCGAACCTCAGACGCTATCGGGCAGGCCAGCCGCTCTACAACTTCGTCGACCGCGCGCTCGGTTATTGAGAGACCTCTTCGGGTTCCCTGACCATTAGTGGGGGGGGTGAAGGATTTCACCCTGTGCAGCGAATCTAGATCGGGGTAAGGTTATAGATTGCCTGGAGCGCAGGGGGGCCGGTAGAGGGCCAGGCGGTGCGCGCGCTCATAGGGAGCGGTACCAATTCGCTATTGCTTCGCCGATTTCACGCGGCGAGTCTTCCTGGATGAAATGCAGTCCCTTGACCGTGACCTCGCGCTGATTTGGCCACTGGCGGCACGACTCGCGCTGGTTGCCGATTAGAATGGTTCCGGGGTCGGCATTGACGAACAATTTGGGAGGGGCCGCGCTCGCGCCCAGCCATCGCGCGTACTCCGCGACGATAGCCGTTACGTCGGGGGGCTCGCCTTCGATCGGGATCTGCCGCGGCCAGGTCAGGGTGGGACGGCGCGATTCGCCCGCTTCGAGATAGGGTTTGCGATAGGCCGCCATCTCTTCTTCGCCAAGCTTTCGCGTCATGCTGGCCGGCAGGATTCTTTCCACGAAGACGTTTTTCTGCAACACCATCTCTTCGCCCGCCGGACTGCGCATCGCCTGGAAGATATTGCGCGCAGCCCCGGGCCAATCGCTCCAAGTAAGCGGCGCCACGATCGCCTCCATGTACGCAATCCCCTTGACCGCGGCTTGATTGCGATAGGCCCAGTGGAAACCGAGCGCCGAACCCCAGTCATGCACGACAAGCGTCACGTTTCGGGTGAGTCCCAACCCTGCGAACCAGGCGTCGAGGTAACGCGCATGGTCGACGAAGCGGTACGAGCCGTCCGGCGCTTTACCCGAATCGCCCATCCCGATCAGGTCCGGCGCGAGACAACGGCCCA
Source organism: Candidatus Binataceae bacterium (assembly GCA_030042765.1). GTDB lineage: Bacteria > Desulfobacterota > Binatia > Binatales > Binataceae > JASHZA01. The sequence continues at coordinate 1,678 of JASHZA010000188.1, forward strand.
GGCCTGAGATCTGGGGGATGACATTGCGCCAAAGGTAGGATGAGGTCGGATTGCCGTGAATGAAGACAATCGGATCGCCGGCGCCGGTGTCGACGTAGGCGATCTCGGTGCCGAGCACGGGCAGACGCTTGCGCGGATGCGGATCTGCGGCAGAAATTGAAGCTTCGCTCATCGTCGTCGCTTGCTCCTCGCGATTCATCCGAGTGATACGGCCTCGCGCGAACCGGCGCAAGCATCGCCGCGACGCCAACTCAGCGGCCGGCGCTCGCCGGAACCGTCACAGGGGCGACAACTGCCCCATCTTACCCCAGGAGGCGAGTCCGCAGGGCAGGGTGAATCACACCTATGAGAACGTGGGCCGGCGGGCTACGATGCAGGTGGTGGGGGTTACACCTGGGACAACGCCAATCGGCTAGCCGCGATCGCGCAGGGCAGTGCTTCGGTGGGTTTGAACTACGACAACGCCAACCGCCGCACCTGCCTGGCGTTGCCCAACGGAGTGATGGTCAGCTACGGCTACGACAGCGACTCAGACGTAACCTCGCTGACTTACGGTACCGGCGGCTCATGCAGCAGTCCGCCAAGCAATCTGGGTAATTTGACCTATACCTACGATGCGGACGGGCGGCGCATTGCCACCGCCGGGAGCCTGGCCGCGGTGACGCTGCCGAGCAACGTGGCGGGCGGGGGCAGCACGACCTACAACGCCGACAATGAGCAGACCGCGTTCAACAGCACGACCTTGAGTTACGACGCGAATGGGAACCTGCTCGGCGACGGCACCAACAGCTATGCCTGGGATGCGCGCAACCATCTGACGGGCATCAGCGGGGGCACCACCGCGAGCTTCGTCTATGATGGCTTCGGACGGCGGATGAGCAAGACCATCAGTGGCACGACCACGCAGTTCCTTTACGATCGCCTCAACCCGGTGCAGGAACTCGACGGCAGCAACAACGTGGTCGCCAACCTGCTGACCGGACTGCGCATCGACGAGTTCTTCACATTTGGCGGCGGTTTTCCTGGGGCTTTCGCCGGAGGTCTGGGAGGGTTGGCCGTGGGTCAGATCGTTGGCAGCGCCGCCGGGATCATAACTGGCGAAGCACTGGGCGAGCTTCTACCTCCGTGTAAGAAAGACC
>JASHZA010000012.1 GCA_030042765.1 Candidatus Binataceae bacterium
CGATGAAATTCACGTAACGCTGATGGACAAGCGCGAATTCACCGCAAAGGTGATCGGTAAGGATCCGAAGACCGACCTCGCGCTGATCAAGATCGACACCAAGCAGCCGCTGCCGTACGCATCGCTGGGGAATTCCAACAAGGCCGAAGTCGGTGATTGGGTGCTCGCGATCGGCAGTCCTTTCGGCTTCAATCTGACTGTAACCTCGGGAATCATCAGTGCAAAGGGGCGCGCCCTGGGCGGCAACTACGACAATTTCATTCAGACCGACGCATCGATCAATCCGGGCAATTCGGGTGGTCCGCTCTTCGACACGCAAGGCCAGGTGATCGGAATCAACACCGCGATTTACAGCAGCACCGGCAGCAACGCTGGAATCGGCTTCGCGATCCCGATCGATCTCGCCAAGAACGTGATGGATCAGCTCAAGGAGCATGGCCGGGTGGTGCGCGGCTGGCTTGGTGTCGAGATCCAGGAAGTGACGCCCGATCTGGCCAAGTCGTTCGGTCTGCCTGAGCCGACCGGAGCACTCGTCGCGGGTGTCGACAAGACCGGTCCTGCGGGGAAGGCTGGAATCCAGCGCGGGGACATTATCGTCAAGTTCGGAGGCGATGTGGTTCACGATGAACACGAACTGCCCGAACTGGTGGCGCAGACCCCGATTGGCAGGAAAGTTCCGGTCGAACTGATCCGAGGCGGCAAGCGCACAACGATCGATGTGACGGTCGCCGAATTGAAGGAGCAGCAGGTCGCGAGCGCGGAAGGTGCTGGTGCGCCCGGGTCGAACTGGGGTCTCACCGTGCAGGACCTGACGCCGGATATCGCGCGCCAGATCGGCGTTCCGAACACGAAGGGTGTGGTAATTCGCGGGGTCAAGCCAGATTCTCCGGCGGCGGAGGCTGGTCTGCAACCAGGAGACCTCATCCTCGAGGTGGACCATCAAAAGGTCGCGACGGCCGACGATTTCGCCACGCTGGCCAAGGGCGCACAGAAGGGTAATAAGTCAGCGCTGCTGCTGGTCCAGCGCGGCGACGCGACGCTGTATACGGTGATCAATCCGGAGGGCTGAACGCCCTTCGGGTGTCGCTGGTATTGCCTTTCACTCGGGGACCGTCCTGGTCCCCTAGTGAAATATTTCACCCTGCGCATGAGCGCTAATCCGTGGTATGAAGTGCTGATCGTGGGCGCCGGACCGGCGGGAATAGCGACAGCGCTTCACCTGGTCCGGCGGCGGCCGGAGCTTGCGGGGCGGTTGGGCGTCGTCGAAAAGGGACGCCATCCGAGGGCCAAGGTGTGCGCGGGGGGCCTGATTCCGCGCACGATGATCGCGCTCGGGGAGCTGGGATTGGTGCTGGAAGTGCCGGCGGTCGAGGCGTTCAGCATCAGGGCGCGAACAGAGGCCGGGACGGTCGAGCTCGCCCCGGCGCAGGAGCCATTGTGTACGATTGTCCGGCGCGACGAGTTCGACGCGCGGCTGGCACGCGGCGCACGCGAGCGCGGGGTGGAGATAATCGAGGAGACGCGGGTACTGGAAGCTGCGCAGGACGGCAGCGGTGTGCGCGTGATGACGGATCGCGGCGCATTCGAAGCGGCGGTCCTGGTTGGCGCCGATGGCAGCGGGAGTCGGGTGCGGACGGCGATTTTCGGGCGGGGCAAGCGCAACGTCGGACGGGCGTTGATGGTTGACATGCCGGTCGAGGCTGAGCGCACCCGCGAATTCATCGAGCGCCGGTATCGCTTCGACTTCACTTGCGTGGCCGCGGGGATACGCGGTTACAGTTGGTCGTTCCCGTGCCTAATCGAGGGCCGGCCTCATCTGAACGTCGGTATCTACGACCAATTTCCGCGCGAGACGGTCGCGACGGGGCAGGAGAAGCCGGCGCTCATCGAGGAGCTCCGGGCGGCATTTCCCGAGGTCGAGTCTGGACGTGAGGGAGACGGTGGGATCCCGTTCAAGGCCTTTCCAATCCGATGGTACGAGGCGGGTGACCGTTACGCGCTGGGACGGACGATTCTGGCGGGCGACGCGGCGGGAGCCGAGCCGCTGATGGGCGAGGGGATTTCGAGCGCGTTCGAGCACGGCAAGCTGGCGGCGGAAGCGGTCGCGCGCTTTCTTGACGGCGAAAACGACGCGCTCGAGGCCTATGGGCGCGAGCTTCATCGTGGCACGCTGGGACGCAAGCTGCGGCGGTTGGGTTTTGCGGCGCGACGCTTCTATGGTCCGCGCCATCGGCTGTATTTCAGCATTGCGGGGTTTAGCCGGCGAGCGCAGGAAATCGGGGTCGACTGGTATAACGGGGCGCGACAGATGGACGAAGAGTCGATAGCACGGGGGCTCGCGCGCTGGGCAGGCGCCGTGTTCTTTGGAGTCCCGGTCCGATAAGATCGGGATTCGATGTCATCGCGCAATCGCGATCGTTGGGGGACTCGCGCTTTCGCCCGAGGTTTTGTTCGCATACCGCGGCGGCGGCGCGGCAAGCCCAATCCGATAGCCAGGGCGCTGGTGCTGCTTTTGATAGGACTGGCGCTCGCCGGTGTGATTGCGCGGCGAGTGGTTGGGCCGATGTCGCCGCGATACGTGCGCGGCCATTCGCCCGAGTACAGGTATCGGCAACTCGCGCCCGACGAGAACCTGCTTCCCGACGATAATCGCAGGCTCGACCAGACTATCCGCGATCGCTCGCGAGACTAGCTACACTTCCAATTCGATGACGCGGTGGTCGCGTTTGTGGAAGTCCAGCACCTCGACATAGGGGCGCATCGAGGGGATCTTGTCCATCCGCATCTCCTCGTCGATGCGGCTGGTGCCTTCACCCGGGTTCTTGCGGGTGACATTGATGAAGTCGCATTCGGTGCCGAGCGCGACCGCGTAGTGCCATACACCCTTATCGATGAAAGCAGCCTGGCCGGGCTCGACGAAGAAGGCGGCGAGGCGGGTGTAGTCGACCTCGTACTTGTCGTGGCCGTCGCCGCGATTGCGCGGGGCCGGCGCGACCACCAGCGCCATCGTGCCGCGCACCGGGATAAAGGTTTGATTGTAGGAGAAGTGGGTGGCCATCATGCCGATGCGTCGCGGATTGACGGGGCGCTTCATTTTGAGGAGCTCGATCGCGACGCGCCCCTCGCCGGGCTCGACCTCGGGAAAAATTGGCTGCTTGGTTTCGAGGATCCTGCCATAGGGCGCAAAGGCTGCGGCCGTGAGGGGCTGAATTTTGAGCTTTATGGTGTCGTTGTCCATCGGCGGCTACCTCCGCGCGCGCGAGGCCTCGAGCCTCTAATCTTCCGGGTCTTCAGACAGGGCACAGGTTAAGCCGTGCGTCGGGTTTCGTACAAGGGCCAAGTGAGAGGGCGCAGCAGGGGCGTTTAAAGAGACGCCATGCAGCCTCGATAACGTCAGGACGGTATAATCCCGGCATGGCGTGGTTGCAGACGGCGGATGACCTCGGCTTTCGGGTCGAACTCGCGCGGGCACCCGAACGGATTGTATCGTTGGTGCCGAGCTGGACCGAAACACTGTTCGCGCTCGGGCTCGGGCAGGAAGTGGTCGGCGTGACGCGGTATTGCGTCGAGCCGGCGGCGGCGGTGGCGCCGGTGACGAAGATTGGCGGCACCAAGAATCCGAATATCGGAAAGATCGTCGAACTTGCGCCCGACCTGGTGATCGCCAACGCGGAAGAGAACCGGCGCGAGGATATCGAGCAATTGCGGGCGGCGGGAATCGCGGTGTTCACGACGTATCCGCGCAAGATCAGCGCGGCGGTCGAGTCGCTGCTCAAGCTCGGCACGGCCGTGGGACGCGCGGCCGAGGCAGCCGCGATGGCGCGCGAAATCGTGCTCGCGGTAAGCGAGATAGAGACCAGTGTCGGAGTATGGAGCAAGCTGCGGTTCCGGGTGTTTTGCCCGATCTGGAAGAACCCGTGGATGGTGTTCAACGCCGACACATATGCCCATGACGTGCTGCGGATGCTCGGGTACAGCAATATCTTTGCGACCGCGGGCGAGCGCTATCCGCGCACGACGCTGGCGGAGGCGATAGAGCTCAGGCCCGACTTCGTGCTGCTGCCGGACGAGCCCTACGAATTCGGCGCGCGCGACGTCGAGGAATTGAAGCCGCTGTTGCCGGCGGCACTGGCGCGGCGGGTGGTGGTGATCAATGGCCGCGACCTGCATTGGTACGGCGTGCACATGGTGGGCGGGCTCAGGTCGCTCAGCGCGCTGTTGTCG
>JASHZA010000189.1 GCA_030042765.1 Candidatus Binataceae bacterium
GAAGATCAGCAACGCGACCACGGCGGAGACTTTTGCCTCCCTTATGATGTGCGCATCCTCGGGGATGACCTTGCGCTCGATCAGGACCTTGGCCTTGGCGAGTTGATCTTGCGCGCAGAGCTGGCACGCGATCGGGCCGCCGGTGTCGAGCCGATTTCTGCGATCGAGTTCGAGAATTGCATCGCGGTCGGTGATTATCTCAGCCTCGCGCCATTTCATCTTATCCACCCCTCCCTCGAAAACTCCCCACGCCGCCATCGCGAAGGCGACCAACGATCGGTCTTCACCAGTAGCCGGGCGCCTCACGAGCGAAGCCGCCGAACGCCCCCAGCAGCCGTTCGCGCCACGCGTTGACCGGATCGGCCGCCTCAAGCAGCACGAACGGGCTCACCGCGCGCGCCCACTGAAAGCCCCCGAACACGATATAGTCGGGATAGAGCGGCGACTCGCCGCCCAAAAACGGCTGCGCCGTCAACGTCTGGCGCAACGGTTCGAGGCTCTGCCGAAACGCCGCGAGCCGCGCCTCGCGATCGGCGCAGTACGCTTCCAGAGTCATCCCGAAGCGCGCTTCGCGGCTCGTTCGGAAGTAGTCGCGGTCGCGCGGCTCCAGGCGTTCGCAGATGTCGAGCATCACGAAGCGCGACATCCCCGCATGGAGCACCGCGCCCGTCCATTGATCGTAGAAGCGGGTGAGCGCGCGGCCGGCGCCGCCCCCGAACAGCGCGGGGCGATCGGCGTAGTTATCCTCGAGATAGTTCGCGATCGTCCAGGAGTCGACGACCGCGCGCCCATCGTCGATCAGCACGGGCACGCGTTCCCATTTGTACTGCGCGATCAGCGGCTTGTCGGAAAAACGCCACGGAATGGTTTCGAACTGGAGTCCCTGGTGCGCGAGCGCCATCTTGATTCGCCAGCAGAATGGACTGAAGCGGCGGTTGGGTTCGGCACCGGCGAGGTCGTAAAGCTTGATTCCCATCGAAGCACCCGCGGATATTATCGCTAACGGCATAGCGGGCAGCCAGAGGTGAAATAGGCCGCGAGTGCGCGACATCGTTACATCAGGAATCCGCAGTGCCGGAGAGTCCCACAGAGAGTGCGAGCGCTGCCACGTGCCGAAATAAGCAAGAGCCCGCGCACCCTGGCCAAGATAAGTCCCGAAGCGCGACGACCATCCGGCAGCTCTTCGCTGGGCGGGATTAGCCGCGGCAACAGTTGTGGCTCGGCCTCTACGCGGAGCACTGGAACCCGGCCAGCGTTACCAGCGAGGTGACAGTCCTTGGCGAACGAGTAACGTCTGGCAGATCTCGCGGATGACTCCAGAAATACAATCGCTGGCTACGGTTTTACCGCCTCACCTCGATGCTTTCGATACATAGCGTCTCGCCATGCGAAGATTGGGGCGAACTGCGAATCCGAAGTGAGCGGCACGGTGTACATTGGGCGCATCGATGCCGGAAAGAGGAACAGGTCGTCGGGAGGCGGGTTCACGAGCAAAAGCGTGCTAGCGACAGTGATGTCCGCCCGGGTGAAGGCTTCGCCGACCAAATACTGACGGCCCTGCAAGACAGATTTGAGTATCGTGAAGATCCGTTCGACTGTGACCTTGGCATGCTCTTCGTCATACGCGGTGTGCTGATACTTCTGCGCAAAATAGCGTCCACCTTGCTGCAGTTGCGGCTCACCGGAGCGGAGAAAGTGGCCGATGATGAGCATCCTTGCCTGCGGCCCCAAGACCCCGTCCATCAGTTCCTCCCACATCATCACCTGCGCCCGGTCCTTGTCGGAGGAGGGCATCAAAGATGGCTGGGGCTTATACTGCTCGAGCCAATTGAGGATAGCAGTCGAGTCTGGAATCGGAGTGCCGTCAACTATCAACACCGGGACTTGAGCTTGCCCGGTCAGTTTTTTTACTTTCTCTTCGTCAACTCCAGGTTGGTAGTCCTCTTTTTCATATGGCACGCCTTTGTAGTTGAGGGCCCAACGGACGCGTTCAGCCCAGGGCGAAGCATACATGTGAATCAGCTTTATAGCGCTCATTCCTTTCTCCCGTTCGAAGGTAGTAATGGATCCCCCCGGCGCAGCCAAGCTGCCGTTCTCGGTGCTACGACAACTCTTCCAAAAGTGTTCGGGCGTCCTTCAAATCCGCCGTGTCAAAGCCTTCGCTGAACCATCCGTAGATCTCCGCAAGCCTCTGACGTGCTTCGGCATCCCGCCCTTGCTGCTTCCACAGTCGGCTCAAACCTATCACCGCCTTTAACTCGTACAACCTGGCTTCTTGCTGACGCGCGATCTCGATCGATTTCCGAAAGCATTTTTCCGCTTCCCTTTGGACGTTAGGCCCCGCTTCGACACCGGAACGTCCAAGGACTAGGTCCCCCTTCAATCGATGCGGTATCGCCTCGTAGCAACGCTGATCTGTTTCCTCCATTATTGCTGTCGCCTCTGCCACCGCGGCCAGTCCTTCCTCGAAGCGTCCCGCCGTCCGGCATGCCTCGGCCAGGAAATAAAGAAACACCGGTCGGAATAGGCTGGCTCCCGTGGCCAACTGGGCGTCCAAACCCTCGCGGATCAGCGCAATTCCTTCCTCTGTCTGCTCTTGCTGCGCAAGCGCGTATCCTCGATAGATAGTTGACTGCGCCAGAATGCTCCCAAATCCTTGCTCCCTGCAGATCGCGATCGCCGCCTCCACTTGCTGCTGTAAGGCGAACCATTCACTGCGAAGACCGTGGATGGAACACGCGTGCATTATGGCGACGGCCAAGCTATACGGGTGAGACTGTCTGCGAGCCAAGGCGAAAGCCTCTCCCATCTTCTTTGAAGCCTGGTCTAAATGGCCGAGAAGCGTTAAGACCCACGCTGACCTGCCGAGG
>JASHZA010000190.1 GCA_030042765.1 Candidatus Binataceae bacterium
TGGCGCAACGGCGCCGCTGGGGCTGCCATCTGGTGCGGCCGCCAGCCCGCGGCAATCAGTTTCGCGTGGCGCGTCAGCGGACCGCATATCGCGATTACCGCCAGCGCCACGTTCCGCACGGATACAAACGAACCGGCAATCATCATCGCCGCAATCGTAACCAGCGGCAGGTCGCCGCCGCGTGGGGTCAATGCAAACGCGATAGCGAGCGCAGAAATCAGCCCGATGACCACCCCATAGAAGATCCACGATGACGGCGTCAAATGAACGCTGACGCGCATCATGAACAACAGCGGTTCCCATTCCTGGACCAGACCGCGCGTCATCGAATTGCCCAACGTATGCGTCACGGCTCTCCAGTTTTGAAATCCATAGGGCGTCGCGAGCGTGGCGGCCGTTGCCGCCACTGTGATCGCGCCCAGTCCGAACCCGTGGCGCCATCCGCGTCCTTCAATCAAATCGCGCAACGTTGCCACGCAGCTGTACATCCACAGCACGACCAGCCCGATGAAGAAGCCGCCATGAAAATTCACCCACAGCACCATCATCGGAACCGTTAGCCACAATCGCGCGCGCCTTCCATAATTGTCGCGCGCCAGCATCCAGAGTGTCGCCGCCAGAAACATGAAAGTGAACAGTTGCGGCCGGAACTGCATCTGCGGCATCAATGCCACTGCGGAAGTGATCAGGACCACGAACTGGGTGATCGCCGGGGCGCCGGTTTCCGCCTGACCCATCGCAATCAACACGATCGTCGCCGCCGTGCACAGAAATTTCATCAACTTAAGCCCGGCCACTCCCATCGTGTCGTAGAAGAAAGCCAGCGCAACCTCCGTAAGCCATTCATGGTCATTCCAGACGTGTCCTGCGGCCGAATACGAGTAAGGATCAAACCGTGTCAGATGGCCACTGCCGAGAACGCCACGGCCGAACACTATATGGCCCCACAGGTCGGGGTCGGCGAAGCGCCCACTGTCGGCCACTGCGATTATCACCAGCATAATCGCAGGCGAATAACGCAGCAGCGACCACGTCGTGCCTCTGGTGTCCGCCCGGCCTTCTTGCTCGGCTTGCACCAGCGCGCCGCCTCGTCCGCTCCCGGCGAATGGCTTCAATACTTCGAACCTTCTCATCCCGGGAAATAACGGCGCTTGGGCACGCCGCCATCTATCGGAACACCGGGAATTTTAGCCGCTGCTGAGTTCGACCGGGCGAACAGCACCGCCGTTTCGTCGCGGTAGACGAGCTTCCAGTTCGCGTCCTCTTTCAGCAGTTGATACGCCGGCGCACGCGGCGGAATAAGCACGAAATCGTGAGGATAAGTACGCAAGACCTTGCCAGCGCCTGCACAATCGAAATAGAAGCTTATATACTCATTGAGTATTTTGTCAGAGAACACGGTTTCACAGCGCCCATCGATAAAGAGTTTCGACCGCGGAGCTATGTGCCAGATGAGGTATGCACCCCAATCGTAATCATTCAGAACGTTGCCGTAGAGGCGGTGCTGCCCCATAAATGCTACTGCACTCGCCGGGACCGGCATGCCAATGCTCAGGCGTGGTGAAAATATGCCCGTATATATTGCTAGAAAGACTGTGATTGCGATCACTACCCACTGATTGACGCCCGACCGTTGGGGCACGGCGCCGGATGCTGCGTCTTCTTTTTCGGCACCAGCTTCCGCTGTTGCTAGCGACACTCGGCCCGCGAGCGGCACCACACAGGCAATCACCGCCAGTGGCATGTTCCGCGCTGAAATGCAGGCTCCCACACTCATCAATATCGCGACCGCGAGCATCGGGAGGTCACCGCGTCGTGGCCTCATCGCAAAGTTCAACACCAGAGCTGCTACGAGGCCAAGCACTAGCAGGTAATTGAATTCCCCTACAGCCGAGTCGTGCCACTGAGACGCCATCCCGCGCCATAATGGCTGCCATTCGACGATCGCCGTCCGCGTAGATTGATTGGCTACTGAGTGCATCACCGCACTCCATTCTCCGAAGCCGTAAGGATTGAACAAGGTTGCGAGTATTGCCGCGAACGTCAACAGCGCAAAACGCACCCCACGGGTACGTCCTCTGCCAGCAATAAGGTCAGTGCAACCTGCGACTCCACCGTAAGCTGCAATCGCGACTATACCGACGACGAATCCGCCATGAAGGTTAGTCCACAGAATCATCATGGGTGGCACTAGCCAGAGCGGCGCGGCGCGGCGGTAGTTGTCCTGCGCGAGAATTGCCAACGTCGCCGCGAGCATTACGAAAGTCGAGAGCTGCGGCCGGAACTGCATCTGCGGCATCATTGCCACGGCCGCAACGATAAGCAGGCCCAGTTGTACCGCCGGTGTTGCGCCGGCCTCCATGAGGCCGAGCATCAGAAAGCCCAGCGTCGCCCCGACGCATGCGAACTTCCACCCTTTGAGCCCGATTACTCCCCCGTGCGTGTAAACCAGCGCCATCAGAATTTCGGATAGCCATTCCGGATCACACCATTCACTGTGGGCCGCAGAATAGGAGTAAGGGTCACGTTTTGCGAGTCCCTTCCCGAGCAGCGCCGCGCCCAGGTTGTGTTCCGCGAGTGCTGCCTGACCGAAGCGAATGTGGCCCCATAAGTCGGGATCGGTCACTTGCGCGGCGTCCGCGATGCAGATCACGAGAATGAGCAGCGCCGGCGAATAGCGCAACAGCGAACGATGCGCTCGTTTGTACGATCGAATCTCCGCAGACGCCTCGTCAGGCGCATCGCTTCGCAATGTCGCGCCCACCCGACCCATGCTGTGAATCGGCTCTCTCTCCATTACGGAAAGTACCGCGGCGGGCGGCACGCAATCACCGCAATCGGCTTATCGCGAACCGAGGCAAAGCCGCAGCGCTCATCACCAGCGCCATGGCGACCAGCGGCAGGTCACAGCCGTGGGGCGCCAGCGCGAATGTCATCGCCATTACCGCAATCAGGCCGGTCACCAAGAAGCAGGATGCGCTCGGAGCAACGGGCAGTTCTTCGGCGGGACCGGATGCGTTGCCGCGCATATTCAAATGAACACCGGGCGGCTCAATTCGCGACGATTCGTTGGCGGCTTCCGCGATTGATTCCTCCACGTGACAACCGAATCGCGCCGAACGGCCGATCCTGCCCCTCACCTTCGCTCCGCACCAAAAGGATAACAGCTAAGCCGCCCCTTCGCACATCTTTTTTTGAGATCGAAACCCACGCCCGGTCTGCGCAATTATCGGCGGGCCGCGAAGAGGATCGTCTCGTTGGTCGTCCGCACCTTGCCGTCCGTGCCTGCGTAGGTCCGCGCGGCTTCAATGATCGCATCGAGAATGCGCTGGCGCATCTCTGGTGTCTGTCGGCCAAGCAGCGCGCGGAACGGGGCTGAAACGTCTTCGCGGAATTGAGTAAACGCGGTCGCGGAGTCGAACTCGAAGGTTACCGCGAGCCGCTCGATCGTTATGTCCTTGAAGTCCGCTTGCTCCAGCGCGCCGGTCAGGATCGATGGATCGGCGAGGCGCAAGGGTTCGAGCGCGCCGGGCACGGGCGGCGGCAGTCCAGCGAGCTTGCGGACCACCTCATTGCCGATAGTGACCA
>JASHZA010000191.1 GCA_030042765.1 Candidatus Binataceae bacterium
CGCACCTTCGCTCAAGCTGACGAGAGCTGTGCCCGGAATTCGACGAGCTCATTTCTGCATTCGGTGCCGCAGCGATCGAACCGCCCAACCTTGGCGCCCGAGGCGCGCCACTGGCTGTTTCATCGCAGTCCATCGTCCTAACGTCCTCATCGGACGATGTCGTGACTCGCATCCGACCGGATGACCAAATCGCAGGCAATTGCCGGCCAACTGAACAAACTTGAATCTAGCGCCGTGCAGAATACACACTAAAAGGGCCGCGCTAACCGCAAACGCTACGGGCACATCTTTTGCGGGCGAACAGTGTTATCTGAGGCGCTGGGCCCTGTGAGCACTCGGCGCGCTTTTAGATCCCGACAAAGGAATACAAAGAAAACTCGATTGCACTCGAATTCAGCTTAAAGCATCACGGGTGCCTGGGGGTCGTCCTAAAACAATGGCGGGCTTGGCCTCCTCGTTACGCAGCAGAATTCGCTTGGGCGCGCTTGGTCTCGTTATTTTGGGGTTGGGATTGGGCGTCTATGCGATGCCCCAGATTTTTAAACTGGGCGATGCGGTCGAAAGGGTCTTGCGCGCAAACTACAGCAGCATCGAAGCAGGAATGCATATGCACGCGGCGCTACACCGTCTGCAGATAGCTGAACTGCGTAACCAGACGCCTTTGCCAATTGTCGATACACGCGCCGAGTTCATGCATTGGATGGACGTGGAAAATGACAGCGTCACCGAGGTCGGCGAGGCTCAACTCGCGCACGACATACAGATGCGAGCCACCAGACTTTTCGGTGAGATCGCGAGCGCTCCGCACGGACGCCGTCATGACGCGGAAATCGAGCAGCTCAATGCCAGAGCCGACGACCTGATCGCGATGAACGAGGCCGCGATGTTTCGATACGATGATCGCGCAAAGCGGCTAAGCGCCTGGCTGGCCTATAGCTTCGGCGTTGGCCTCGTGCTGCTCGCCGCGGTCGGGATCGGGGCCTCATGGACCCTGGGCAGAGCGATCGCGCGGCCCCTCGAGACGCTCGCCGGGGTTTTGCGCGACGTCAGTGGACGCCGACCTCATCCGCGCCTGGAACCGCAGAAACTCGTGGAGTTGGAGACGGTCGCGCTGGAATTCAACCGCATGGCCGAGCAGCTCGAATACTACGATCGGATGAACCTTGAGCAGCTGCTTTACGAGAAGAGCAAAATTGAGGCGATCGTCGAAAGCCTCGAAGATGGTGTCGTTTTGCTCGATTCGGACGGCCGCGTTGCGCACATCAACGAAATCGCGGCATTGATCATGGGCATTGAACAGCACGCGCTGCTGGGTAAAAGATTTGACTCGTTGAGCGGCGATCATCCGCAGTGCGCTCAAGTCTGCAAGGTACTGAACAGTCCTCAGGCCGGGCATCCGGAAACGCTCCGATCCGAACTAAGCTTGAAGGTCAGAGGACACGAGCACACATACGTAATCAAGCTGATTCCGCTGAAGGAGATGTGTCATCCAATAGGCACGCTTTTAGTGCTTCAGGATGTTACCTACTTGCGGGACCAGGAACGGGCGCGCAACAATTTATTTGGTACGCTGTCCCACGAGCTTCGCACGCCTCTGACATCGCTGACTCTTTCCGCTCAGCTACTGCGAGACCAGGACCGCGCTCTCACAGAAGATCAACGAAGAGCACTGACTCAGAGGAGTTTTGATGAGGCAGCACGACTCAAACAACTCACACTCAACTTGCTCACCCTTTCGAAGGGGGCTCTTCCTCCGCCCTCCGTGCAGAGAGTTCGACTGGATGTCCCCCGAGTTGCCGGGGACGTAATCAACCGGTTTATGGTTCATGCACAAAGCAAGCACATTCGCTTTGAACCCCGGCTCGATAGCGCGGTCGAGATGCGTGGCGACCCGGAAAAGCTTCCTGGGTCGTTTCGAACTTGGTCGAGAACGCGCTTCGTTACACCCCGGAGGGCGGCTCAATAGAAGTTACGTCGCGTTATTCTCACGGTGTCGCGCGTCTTGAGGTCGCAGACACCGGGCCGGGAGTTCCCCCCGAGCTTCGCCAAAGCATTTTCGAGCGATTTGCGCAGTACCAGACCAGTGGACACTCGGCCGGAGCTGCTGGTCTGGGCCTTGCCATCGTCAAGGAGATCGTAGAGGCGCATGGGGGGCATGTGTTTGTTGAGGATAACCAGGGCGGGGGGACTAGATTTGTAGTGGAATTTCTGCGGACCAGGGACGTGTAATGGCCCGCTGCCGCCGCCCTCAAAGTCTGAACGGGCGCTAGGTTGAGCTGGCGGCGAGACGGGAACGCTAGTGCCGCTTGATTGCAAATCAAACGCCCCGCAAGTTCTTTTTTGAAGATGTCGGGGTTTTTGGGATTTGTAGCGGCCGCCCAGCAGAACATTCGCGAGGTCGAAACCCGGGGCAGCCGCTATGTCAAGGAGCCGCCAGGAGCGGCTCGGTGCTGATCACCAATTCGACCTGCGTCGAACCGTCAGGCGCTTTGATGTACACAACTTTGTTATGGTCGTGACGCCGCTTATCCGGCTGACTCCCGGCCCGACCCGGAGATCGCACGGCCAGGCGAACATTCGTCGGCGCCTCTAGGCCGACCACACGAAACGCCGGCCCCGCCGCGACGGCGGGCCCGGCCGCAATTCTGTGCCACTATCTCACCTTTTAACGCCGCTGTGCAGGGTGAAATATTTCACCATCTGCGAAATCCGGCCCTTGCCCGATTCGCTGCGAAAATCGCGTCTCACCAACCACCGTACAGAGGTCAACCAATCCATCAAATATTCCATTAGATCATCTTATCTCCACCGAGCGGCCAGACTCGCTGGCCTCGAACGCACCCATCAACTTGACAATGAACAGAGAGATGGAAAGGCTTAGAGCGCCCGCTTCCGGAATCGTCGCCCCGCA
>JASHZA010000192.1 GCA_030042765.1 Candidatus Binataceae bacterium
GTAAGCCGAAGAACAGATCCTTCATCAGCAGGCGTACCAGCCCCCCACGCCGTGCGCGGCGCGCGAAAAGCGGAGGAGTGCCTTCGATTTCCACTGCGAAGCCGCTGCTGCGATTTCCAGCTCCGCCCGTGCGAGCGGCGGAGATCTGGCCGAGTCGTGCAAAAATAGCGGGCGCCGCCGACCCAAAGTCGCGCCGCAAATACAGTAGGCGCGGCCCGACGCCGAAGGTCGCAAAGCCGGGCCCGGGGTCGTCGAAGAATGAACGGCCGGAGCGGAAATTGATCGCTGGTCTCATCGTCAAATCTTAAGCGGTGCGCCGCGCGTCACTTGATGCTTTCAGCCTCGTCGATGAGCATGATCGGAATGTCTTCCCTGATTGGGTAACGCAGCTTGCAGGCGTCGCACACCAGGCCCTCCGGCTTTTCCGTCAGACGCAGAACGCCCTTGCACTTTGGGCAGGCAAGAATATCGAGCAAGTCCTGACTGATCGCCATGAATTCAGTCCTCCGCCGTGTTAATTTGCGCACCGATCGGTCGTTGTCACCACTCCCCGGCGGCGCGCGCGCTCCGCAACCATTGAGAGCAGCCGTGCCTCGTCACGCTCGTCCATCACTGCTTCTACCCGCAAAGCGTACAAGGGAACTTCGCCAGCATAAAATTTTTCAAGCTTCACCAGATCCTTTTCAGTCGTCAGCAGGAGTTGAGCGCCGCGTGCGGCATCCTGAATATGCTTCCAGTCGCGGAGGCTGTAGTCATGGTGGTCTGGATAGTCAAGAGTGCTCGAAATCTGCGCACCCAACGCGCGTACCATTGCATGGAACCCTTCGGGACTACCGAGTCCGCTGACGATCGTAACGCGCTGGCCGTCAATCGCTATCTGGCTTTCGCGCCATTTGCCGTTCTTCGCATGCACCAGGCTCGTTGCTCTGAGCGCCGCCCGCATCACAGGCTTGCCCTTGAATGCGGTATTCTCGGACGTAACCCGCGCGCCGGCCGTATTTTCTCCCAGTGCCATCAAGATGATCACATCGGCTCGCCTGATGGCGCCGAGCGGTTCACGCATCGGACCTGCCGGCAGTATCCATTCGTTGCCGAATCCGCGCGCGGAGTTGACCAGGATTAGATCCAGGTCGCGCCGCAGGCGCAGATGCTGGAAGCCGTCGTCGAGGATGACGATGTCGATTGCTGCGCTGCGGGCCAGCAGAGAAATGCCATCAACGCGCCGCCGGGCCACCGCGATCGGCCCGGCGACCGACCGCGCCATCATCACGGGTTCGTCGCCCGCTTCTCCCGGCGACAGCACAATCCGGGCACCGTCGGAGACGAGCGCGGCACCGCGGCCATTCGAGAGCCGCCCGTAACCGCGGCTGACGATACCGACGCGATAGCCGCGGCGTGCCAGGCGCGAAGCGAGGAAGACGGTGAAGGGCGTCTTCCCGTTTCCACCGACCGTGAGATTACCGACGCTGATGGTCATTACTCCGGCATCGCGCGCCATGCGTCGCCACCATCGCGCACGCACAGCCAGTATTCCTGCAAACAGCGCCGCAGCAGGTGTGAGTGCCACCCAAAGCGGCCACTCAGCCGCTGGGAGATCTTGTCGCCATAGCCGTTCGATTACCGGGCGTGCTGGTCCTGCAATCATCCAGGTGGCAGCCTAAGCAGGCTTTTGAGGTGCTGCAAGGTGGAGGCAGCGGCACCCGTCAGTTGCTCGAGCGCACGGTGAGCGCGGTCGCCGGTAGCGCGGCGCAGCGCATCGTCGGCCAGCCACTCGGCGGCAGTGCTCTCCAGTTGGGCGCCATCAACCACCACGCGGCCGCCGCCGTTTTCAATAAGGGCTTCACCCACCAACCGCTGATTTTCGTAATGCGGCCCGAACATAACGGGGGCGCCCCAGGCTGCCGGTTCCCCGAGGTTCTGGCCCCCTCGCGCTGCTGTCATGCTGCCGCCAACAAAGGCGACCGCCGCACGGCTATAGAGCGCCCGCAACTCACCCATCGTGTCGAGCAGCAGGACATTTTGGCCGGATCGGGCAGCGATGAACTCGGAGAGGGAACTCGCTCTGATCCAGGGGATACCAGCCGCACGCAGTTCTTCTTCAATCTCGGTAACTCGCTCGAGATGACGGGGCGCAATTACGAGCGCGAGCCCACCGAAGCGGTCGGCAAGATTGCGCCATGCGTTCAGCACCATCCGTTCCTCCCCTGGAGCGGTCGAGCCGGCAACCAGAATGGGCTGGCCTTCAGCAAACTTCCGCAATGCCGGGCGCAGCTCGGAATCCGCGGCGCCGCCAAGTTCGAACTTGGTGTTGCCGGTGACAAACACACGCGCCCGTGGGGCGCCGAGCGAGATGAAGCGGTTGGCGTCTGCGGGCGATTGTGCCAGGACCAGGTCTGCCTGAGCGAGCGCTGGTTCGATCAGCGAACGAATCGTGCGGTAGCGCGCAAGCGAACGCTCGGAAAGACGGCCGTTGACGATCACGATATGGGAGCCGGCGCGCGCGCTCTCGAAAAAAAAATTCGGCCACAGTTCAGTCTCGGCGATCAGCAGCAATTGCGGTCGCACGCGCGCGATGAAACCACGCACGGCCAGTGGGCAGTCCAGCGGTGCGAGTTGGCAGGCCGAGACCCCAGGAAGCCGTCGGCGTGCGGCTTCTCGCCCGGCGATGGTCATGGTCGTTACAGTGACCGCGGCATGCGGAACTTCGCGCACCAAACCGAGCACGACCGGGCGCACTGCTTCGATCTCTCCCACCGACGCCGCGTGGACCCACACGCGAACCTCGTCGGCGAGAGCAAACTTGCTGGCCACGATCGCGCGGCCCAGCCGTTCGCGGAGGTTGCGCTGATCTCGACCCCCGGCGACGACCAGGGCGAAGGGCAGCGCCGGATACCAGAGTGCGTTGTAGATCCGCGTGAGCATCGGGAGACTGGCGCGCACGAGCCTCGTGTTGGCGGGCTGTTCAGGATTCAAGGCCCATGCCGCTATTGCGGGCGGCTCCGGCCGAAGTGAATTGCAGCTCATACAAGCGGCTATATTCGCGGCCCATGGCGATAAGCTGATCGTGCGTGCCCTCCTCAACGATGCGGCCATGAGCCAGGACGATGATCCGGTCGGCGCGTCGCACCGTCGACAGCCGATGGGCGATCACCAGCGTTGTGCGATTTTCGATCAGACGATCAAGCGCCTCTTGCACCTGACGTTCGGCCTCGGAATCCAGCGACGAGGTGGCCTCATCGAGGATCAGGATCGGTGCGTTCTTGAGCAGTGCCCGGGCGATCGCAAGGCGCTGACGTTCGCCTCCGGAAAGCCGCACGCCAAGTTCTCCGATGACGGTGTCGTAGCCGTTAGGCAGACGCATGATAAAGTCGTGGGCGTTGGCCGCGGTGGCGGCGCGCACAATTTTGTTCAGCCCCTTTCCGATATCACCGTAGGCGATATTGGCGCGGATGGTATCGTTGAAGAGGAAGGTGTGTTGCGTAACCAGACCGATTTGGGCGCGCAACGCGGCGATCTTGTAGCGTTGCACATCCACCCCGTCGACGGTTATGCGGCCTTCCTGCACATCATAGAAGCGCGGAATCAGGTCGGCCAACGTGGATTTACCGCCGCCGCTCATTCCGACCAGTGCCACCACCTGGCCCGCGCCGATCTCGAGATTGACGTCGCGTAACGCCCAATGCTCGCCGTAGCGGAAGCTGGCACGCTCGAACCGGATGGTATGCGGGCCGGCGGCGAGCGGGAGGCCGTCAGGCGCGTCCGCAACTTCCACCGGTGCATCCATCATCTCAAAGACACGTTCGGCCGCCGCAAGCCCGGCCTGAATGTTATTGTTGGTCCGCGTCAAACTCTTGAATGGCCGATACAACAGGAGCATCGCGCCGATGAAGGAGACAAAGACGCCGGGCGAGCGGGTCCCCGCCAGGACCGCATGCGCACCCCACCAAATCACCCCGACGATAGCCACCGCGCCCATCACTTCCATTGTCGGGCCGGTGATCGCCTTGATGCGCGCGACGCGCAGGTAGATGCGGAAGAGCCGCCGCAGCTCGCGATTAAAGCGTGCGCGCTCGTAGTCCTCCATCCCGAATGCCTTGACCACCCGGTTGCCCTGATAGGTCTCCTGCAGGATCACCGTAAGGCCGCTTAGTTGGCGCTGCGCGTCTTTGGTCATTCGGCGCATGCCCTTGGAGAACCGCACCACGGGCAATACTGCGGCGGGAAAAACCACAAAGGCGCCGAGCGCGAACTGCCAATCGACATAAAATGCGCCCG
>JASHZA010000193.1 GCA_030042765.1 Candidatus Binataceae bacterium
CGTTCCGACCAATATGCCGGCGCAGGAGGTCGGGCTCTTCATGATGTCGCTGTCGCCGCACGCGGAGCCTTACGCGCCCGCCGGCGACGCGCTCCAGATCCCGCCCGAATATCATTCGTGGAAACTGGTCACGCCCGAGAGCGTCGATGCCGCGCATCGCGCCGGCGCCGAGGTTCACGTATGGACGGTCGACCAGCCCTCCGAGATGCGCTCGCTTCTCGCGCTTGGCGTCGACGGCATCCTCACCAACCACCCCGCCCGCATGGTCCGTGTATTGGGAGGTGCCTGAGCCTCACTCACTCAAGATTCCGGCAACGCGCACACGAGCGGCAAAGGGCCCTGCCCGCCCCGCCGTGAGACGGCGCAGTCGCATACTCGAAGCGATCATCTCGCGGCGCGCCGTAGTCTGGGGCTTTCCTTCGCTCACGTGACAAGCAACTCAATGCCCATAGCCCTCTTTCCGAGGAGGATCTATTATCGGATCGCTTGGAGGGACGACAAAAGGTCGTCGGATATCAAATGATCGACAGCCTAATCGTCAAGAATTTTCGCTGCTTTGAATCGCTTGAATTGCGAGATTTTGCCCGCGTCAACATTATCGTCGGAGAAAACGCCTCCGGTAAGACAGCCCTCCTAGAATCGTTATTCTTCGGTGCAGGGGGCAGCCCCGACATGGCTTTACGATTGCGCGGCTGGCGCGGAGTCGAGCCGTTAGTGCAATTAGCTCGCTCTAATGACTTGTACAGCACGTTATGGCAGGAACTGTTCTTCAATCATGACACCCGCAGAAGAATATCCGCCGAGATTCGCGGATCTGCAGGAAATAACTATAAGGTCGAAGTTTTCTACGGAGGCCCCGAATCATCGCGACTCCCTCTAAATGGCGGACTCGTGTCAAAAGAGCCTCCGCTTCTTCGGCTAATCACTTTTAAAGGGCGTGATGCTGCCGGCAAACCATTCGAGGTTACTCCGGACATCACACCCGCAGGACTTGGTCCCCTTGCAACGGGAGAAGGCGCACCCGTTTTGTTTTTTTCCTCCACTATCCGACCGCCAGCAACTGAGACGGCGCAGCGATTTTCTAATCTGCGTAAAGAATTCAAGCATCAACTTCTCGTTGATGCCGTCGTTAATGAGTTTCCGATCATAAAGGCGCTCGACATCGAAATCGAATCCGGTACCAGTTACATCTTCGCGGATATCGGCGGTTCCCGCAAAGAACGTTTAGGAATGGTCTCCGGTGGTCTGGACAAACTTGTGAATATCCTCATCGGAATACAAACGACTCCGCAAGGTACTATCTTAATCGATGAAATCGAGAATGGTATTCACCATACCAAACTGGAAGGTCTATGGTCTCTTTTTCGACAATTTGCCGACACAAATGACACGCAAATATTTGCCTCAACTCACAGCTGGGAATGTTTAAAGGCTGCGCAATCTGTCATTAAACAGCATGTCGCAGACTTTTCGTTGATCCGCGCCAAGTCTGAAGATAAGCGACCTTCAATCCAACAGTTCGATGGCAAACAACTTCTGGGTGCGCTCAAGCAGGGCGGCGAAATTAGGTAAATGGCACCCCAATATGCTTTCTCAGAGGAACGTTTCATCCTGTGCGAAGGCGATGACGACAAATACTTCTTGCAAGCTCTTATCAAGCAGCGAGGCCTGCCCTCTTTCCAGATAAGACATACCGGCGAGTGCAATGAGAAAGGCACCGGGGGCACAGGTGGTTTTCTACACGCCCTGAATGGAATTCAAGCGATCAGCGGATTCGACCAGGTCAAAGGAATCCTCCTTGTTACGGACAATGACCGAATACCCTCTTCATTCAAAAGCATGCAGCGAATCTTCAGGAGATTAAGTCTTCCCAAGCCTAACAATCCGACGGACGTCCTTACTATCTGCGGAAAGCCTGGGGCGCTTCTGCTGATACCTCACCACAATACTCCCGGCGATCTGGAGACGCTTTGTTGGCCTGCCATAGTCGAAAAATGGCCAAACGCTAACGTCTGCGTTCCCCAGTTCCTACAGTGTACCGGGGCCGATAAGTGGACAAAGCCAGCAAGCATAAACAAGGCTAAATTGAGGTCAGCAATCGTTGGAAATCACGAGAAGGATCCATACAACACCCTGGGTCTTTTGTTTAAGAAGGGTGTGCTCTCAACCGCACATAACTGCTTTGATGATGTGGCGCAGTTCCTGAGCGATTTTGATCGAATGCTCGGAATCCTAGCATTTGCTTGAGCTTCCGTGTCTAAAAGATTAGTCCAGATCCCTCCTCCGATCGGATTAGGCCGCTAACCACCCTTCCGCGCGACGAACCGCCGCGCGCGCATCGCCCCGAGCGCGCCCAGCATCCCCACGCATACCACCACCAACCCCGTCCGCAGGTACGCCGCCGCTCCGACCGAAATCCCAATTCCCGTCCCGATCGCAACATACGCCGCAAGACACGCCGGACACTTCGGAAGCAGCACCAGCATCACTCCCGGCACGGTCCATCCCGAAATATTCACACCGCGCCGGACAAACCCGCGCGCCCGCGCATCGCGTGCGCCGGCCACCATCGGGAGCGGCGCACCGCCGCTCCCGGCTCCTCCGCAGCAACGATTGCCTTCTCTCATCGCCGACTCCGCTCCCAGCGACATCAATCTGTTACCCATCCTGCCGGTCCGGATCTTCTAATTCCCTCTCCATGACCAGGGAGAGGGTGCCGAACGCAACGCGCGAGGCCGGTGAGGGTCATCCTGAGCGAAAGCGAAGGATTTTCTCCTCTCCTCTTCTCTTCTCTCCTCTTTTTTGCCCCTCTCAGGTCTAGCGCTAGCGATACTCGTCGTGTCGCTTCACCCAGTCCGTCAAATTGTAGTTCGGCCCCGTCTCGTTGCGCCCCTTCGGCGTAATATCGAGGAACATGTACGCGCCCAGCCCGCGCTCGTCCCCCCGCCCGTACGACGAATACGTATGGTAAATCGCGCCGCTCTCGTCCTTGAAAAACACGCTCGTCCCGTGCAGGTCCTCCATCGAGTTCTTGAGCATCTCGTAGTTGTAGTAGACCTCGCCCTTGGCGATTTCCTCTTTCCGAAACGACACGTGAAAATCGTAGTTGAAGTCGCTCCCCGCCGACGAAACCCAGTTGAACCGCCAGCCCATCCGCTTCCTGTAGGCCTCGATCTGGGCGAGCGGCGCCCGCGAAACCGCGACGAAACTCACGTCATGATGTGTCAGATGCTGATTCGGGCCGTCGACGTGATCGGCGAAGAACGAGCATCCCAGGCATCCGGCCGTCCAGTCCGGGCCGAACATGAAATGGTAGACAATCAGTTGGCTGCGTCCTTCAAAAAGTTCCGCCAGCGTCCGCTTGCCCGCCGGCGTGTCGAATACGTACTCCTTGTCGATCTTCACCCACGGCATCTCGCGCCGATTCCGGTTGACCTCGTCCTGCAGTTTGGTCAGTTCCTTCTCCTTGGCGAGCAATTCCTTGCGCGCCGCCGTCCACTGTTCCCGCGAAACCGTCGAATGGTCCATCGTCGTTCTCCTCTCCATTGCACCGCGTTATCGAACCGTCTCCAGGTATTCCGCAAAGCGATCAAACGAACTGCCCCATCCGCCCCGATGGCCATCGCGGGCGGTCACCGACTCGAAGCCGATCTGCCGCAACGTAAGCTTGGTCTTTCCGTCCTGATCCTCGAACATTACCGTTGTCAGCGTCTGCCCGGTCTTGGGCTTTCCTTGGGCATCGACCCAGCAACCTGCAAACACCAGGCGCTCCGGCTCGACGATTTCGCGAAAGACTCCCTGCGACCAATGGTCCTCGCCGTCGGGCCCGAGCATGTGAAAGCGGTACGCGCCGCCCACTCGCAGATCCACTTCGCATCCGGGAAGCGTGAAGCCGCGCGGACCCCACCAATGCGCCAGATGCTTCGGGTCGGTCCACGCCTTGAACACGAGCGCGCGCGGCGCATCGAAGATCCGCGTGATTGTCAGTTCGAGTTCTCCGCGCTCCGCCGCGATATTTTCCTGTGTGCTCACGGCTTTTCCTCCTTGTTAAGGCTTTCGCCCGCTTGGTTCATGTTGTCGCCGGCTTCGTTCACGCCGTCGTCAGATATCTGGCCAGGCCGTCGAGGGCGTTGTTCCAAGCACTCCTATAGCCCTCCGCCGGCGACGGCCGCGACCGCGATTGAGCCCTCGCCGGCGCCTCGCGAACCATTTCCATCTCACCGCGCCGCCCCAAAAACTGATCGATCACGCTGCGGCCCTCGCCCTCCGCCTGGTCCCTGCTGGCGGCCGCGCCGATCGCGCCGCCGTCGCCGAACATCCAGAACCATGCGCCGTCGCG
>JASHZA010000194.1 GCA_030042765.1 Candidatus Binataceae bacterium
CTCGGGGAAGGTGCTGCCCAATCTTCCACGAAATCTCCGGCGGGACTCCAAGCGGTTCGCCTCAACCGCGCGTCGCCTCCCTTGCAGGCTGCATCCCGCAAGAAACGTGGATCGCCCTGCCTAATTTAGAAGCGCTTAACGTGTCGCAGCTCTAACGATCTTCTTCGACTTAAATTGGGAAACCACTTACGCTTTTAATTGCTCGGAGTTTCTTTGGTCTCGGGTGAGCATGGCTGATAAGGTGGGTGGCGCGATGATCGACGTCGGACAATTCAAGAACATGGTTCATGGCGAAGTTGCCGCTCTGTTTGGGAGTGAGGTCAATGTCGAGTTTCCCGACGCTTCGTCACTCGGCAAGCTGAGCGTCGTAACCGGTCCGGACTGGGGAAAGGTCGCAAAAATCAATCTGGTGAATCTCACCAAGGATCCCCAGCCAGTTGATTATATGCTCCTCCCCAACCGCATTCTCATTTCTTGGAGCCGGCCCGGCGGGCCAGCCGATATCCGTGACGCGACGGAAAGTGAACTGAGCGAGGCCATCCGTCAGGCGTTGGTGAGCTGGCTCGTTCCCACGAGCCTCGCAGTTGGAGATGCCGCCAAAGAAAACTGATCCGTTTTGGAGTTCACTCGAGCGTACAGTAGAGTCCGATCATCTTTGACCACCAAGGAAGGCGCGCACGAATTGGACCGGGTCACCTCAAGAAGGGCAAACATAGCTCGCTAAGCCGCGTATCCGGCTAGCGCCAGGGCTTCGCTTTCCACTTTCCCTTGATCTTCTATTCCGGCGAACACCGAGACGGCCCGAGGCCGGGCCATAGCTCCGAACCAATACGTTGCCGTCGTGCTGCTCGGACCGCTGCCTGTGTGGCCATAACAGGGCCCATGGGGAGAATGCAAATCAATCATCAGTCCCAATCCATAGGCTGCGCTATTCCACGGACGGTTTGGGATGCTGGTTTCCGAAACGCTGAACGGCTGGCGCATAGTTTCGAGCAGCGAGGCATTCAGCAGGTCACCGCTGAATAGTCGCCCGAGAAACAGCGCGGCTTGCGCTGGGCTCCCCACTACAAGGCCGTGAAATACCCACCCAGGGTGATATCCCGCCGGGTGCGCCCACGGGGCAGCGGTCAGGTCCGCAGGTACGGTTGCGACACGCACATCCTCGAGTTCAAGCGGACCAAACACTAAATCATTCAGCGCACGACCGAGGTCGAGCCCGGTCGCTTCTTCAATCATGCGTCGCACGATCAGATAGCCCACATTCGAGTAGGCAAACCGCTGTCCTGGGACCGATCGCAACCGGGTTACGTCGACACGGTCGAACAGTTCCTCATCAGTCCATGGCGCCCACCCTGAGGCCACTGACTGGTGGTACTCGACCAACCCGCCATAGTCGGGAAGTCCGGCAGTATGCTGTAGCAGCTGACGAAGGGTGTAGTTCCGCCCAGCTTGCGGATTGTCTAGATCAAACCGCTCACGCTGCACCAGAACCAGAGCGGCCGCGGCGATTGCGGTCTTCGATAGACTCCACCACGGCGCGGGCGGGACTTCTGCGTCTTGCCAAACGATCTGGCCCCGTTCGACGATTGCACGGTACGTCGGGCTGTCCATCTCACCGGTCACAATTAGCGCCGTCCTGCCTTTCTTGAGGTGACCCCATACTAACGCGTTTTTGCCAATCTTGACGATCGTTTAGGGACGTCTAGAGACCTATAGCGGTCCGCAAAACCGCCACTGTTCCCCCACGGGATACTATCCTACGAGTTACGCCGGCTGCCCGAATTAGGCTACTGAACTACAACGGTCTGCGGCACTGGGACAACTATTGGCGACCGCTCGGGGGATCGGACCGCAGTGCAATCCCCCCGACTCCCCGCGAAACATCACAGGTTCAGCCTCAATCCTTGGTGCACCTTCTGGCTTGTCCTGAGTGGCAGGCGTTAGTCTGTGGAGCTTGTTACTCGACGTCTGAAAGAAGCTTGCGAAACTCAGCTTCAGTGAACGCGCGATGCGTCTCGATCCGGACATTGCCTTGCTCGGCAACGTACAGGGAGAGCTTGGCTACTGTCTCATCGTCGGGAGCTTCAACGATGAAAAGCGTATCGTATTGACCGAGCAGAGCGTAGAAATCCTTTATCTTCGCATTATGACGGCTGAAGATTTTTCTCAGCGCGTCAATACGGTCAGGGCTTTGCTTGACATGCTCGATCCCCTGATGAGTGTAGTGAAACAGCATTACGTACGACGCCATCGCTTCTCACTCCTCTAACTTACAATCTGCAGGCACCCAACCAGAATTTCCGCTTTGTCTCGCCGATTTCAACTCGCCTTTTAGACCAAACGGCCTCCCTCCACAAGGTTTTGGCCTCCTAATCCACACCGAGCCGCGCGCTGAAGATTTCAAATCAAACCTTCGCAGCTACGGCGCGCAGGTCGTATGAGCTGCCCGCCGTTGTTAGAGGAATCAGGGGTTACTGAATCAGGACAGGCGGCGCGAGCGCTCCGAGCTGCGGCGCGGTTGTACTGCTCGCGCTGTCTGCGGTGACGGCCTGCACCAGGCAGCGGTCGATTTCGCTGGGCGAGCTGCTGGGCGTCAAACAGATATAAACGGAAGCCTTCGATCGTCATGCTGCAGCTGCCGTTGCATCCGGTGAAATCGACGCCGGCACGGTTACAAATAGCGGATCGTTGGTGGGGATCGCGGGGTTGCCCCCGTTCGAGGTGCACATCGTGTTCGGATCAATGTTGGGGTACATCTGATCGTGCGCGTTGACGCGGTCTTGAAAGCCAGTTTTGACCGGACTGGAATTGCCGTCGTTCCCGGGAGACGAGGAGATCGTCTGGCCGACAGTAAAGGTGCCCGCCACGCCGTTGGCGATTGTATTGCGCGATGGAAATGACGCAACAAAAGACGGAGAGCTTATACGCACTTCACAGTCGAAATTTACCTCGAAAGCATCGGCTTGACGTGACGCTTCCTACCGTGTCAGCGTTTCGCTTGCAGAACATTTTTGATCGTGGGGACAAACCATGCCGCTATCGGGTAAAGATGTGTGGGAAGCGATGGTCAGGCTCGGCCTCACGAGCGGACCATACGACCCCCAAAGGAACAGATCTTGCGTCAACGCCGACCGAATCGCGGGGCTGCTCCACGATGTGTTACGCAAGCAAGAATCAGACTGGTTGCCCCAAGTCACACAGACTGAAGATGCGATGCGCACTTGGGAGGCCAGCACGCCTCGGGAGTACGCGCTCCGACTCTACAAATTCCTCAACCTACTGGGCTACACCGTCATTGGAATCGACGCCGCAATTGAGCGTGAAAGGAGGAAGAACGAGAAACCGGTTGAAACAATCTTCGATTTTGCGAAGAGAACACGGCCCTGACAAGGCTACTGGCCCCACCACTGCCGTCACCGTCATCACTCCCAGTGCGATGGCGCGTACTCATGACCGCCTACCGATCCCCTCTCTGGCGCGCCCGCGCAAATCCGCACAAACCGCTTCTGAACGCGTGATAGTTCCAAGAGCGTTTCAATCATCGTTGATGGCCTCGTCAACCGACATGTTCTCCGATTGCTGAAGAATTCCTGCCACTAGCGAAAGGCGCAGGCTCTCGCGCCAATCCGAAAACAATTTTCGACTGGCGGTCCGCTCGCACCTCTCGTCGAATTCCTGAGTCGCGCACCTGGTGAGAATACGGCGCTGTTCAAAACAGGGGATTCGCAACATAAAGACCGCCGTTTCTC
>JASHZA010000195.1 GCA_030042765.1 Candidatus Binataceae bacterium
AGCCGCTTGCGCCAATCCGCCTCGCCCGCGGCGGTCCATTTCGCGTGCAGCTTCTGGCAAATCCGATGGTACAGGCCGTCGCCGATCGCATCGTCCAGCGTGATCCGATGAAGCGAGTACGGTTTGCGCTCCGCCCGGATATCGTTGACCAGCTCGTTGAACGGATTCTCCGCGCCGTTATGGGTCGAAATCACGCGCACGCAACCGCCCCACATGGTGAAAGCCAGTGCCGCCTTCAGCAGCCCCTTGAGGTCGTCGTGAAATGCCGCCTCGTCGATCACCGCGCGCCCCTGCTTGCCGCGCAGGTTCGAGGGGCGCGACGAGAGCGCGACGATCTTGTGGCCCGAGCTGAAGCGGATACGGTAGGCGACGATATCGCGCTGCTCGTCGTCGATCGCGATCTGCTCGATCGCGCGCGCCGCCTTGTTGAACTGCCTCGCCCAGAGCGCCGCCGTCTCGACGAATTCCAGCGCCATGTCTCGGTTGTAGCCGAGGTACCAGGTGTCCATGCCCGCGCGCGCCGCCGCCGTCAGCGAGCTGTCGGCGGCCTCGGCCCACGTCAGTCCCACCCGGCGCGATTTCTCCGCCACCTTCACCGCCGCGCGGTCCGCCAGCCACCGCACCTGATACGGCAGCAATACATTTTGAGCGCCTTTGGCTATTTCACTCGGCTGCGCCATGATTACTCAGTTCCCGCCGGGTTTTTGGATTCTCCCTCGATGAGCAAGCCGCCTCGATCGGAGCGCTGTTGGAATCCCTCTCTCTGGCCGCCTCTGCAAGCCCTCCTTTTGTCGAGGGGGAGGGCGATGCGAGCAACGCGAGCATCAGGTGGGGGTTCTCCTGAGCACCGCGAGGGCCGTTCTTCTCCGCCTCTGCAAGCCCTCCCTTTGTCCAGGGGGAGCGTCAGCGGAGCGCGCGGTTGCCGCGCCCAGCGAGCCGCCTCGATCGGAGCGCTGTTGGAATCCCTCTCTCTGGCCGCCTCTGCAAGCCCTCCCTTTGTCCAGGGGGAGGGCGATGCGAGCAACGCGAGCATCAGGTGGGGGTTCTCCTGAGCGCCGCGAGGGAGGTTCTTCTCCGCGCCTCGCAGCAATCTCCGTCGGGAGAAGATCCAGCTTCACTGCGTGACCTCCATTAGAGTCCGCCGGATTTCCGCCTCCGCCGCCGGCGTCAACCCGCCCCCTTCCGCCTTCGCCACGTCGACCACCCGATGCGCTGCCAGCGTCAGCCGCGCCTTGACCGTGTTCCTCAATTCCTCGGCGTACTTCTTCTGCATGATCGACGCGCGCCCCATCTCGGCCACGCTGCGCGCAATCGTCGTCAGGTTCTGCTGCTTCGGATCGGGGTTGATTTCCATCAACACGGCGAACAGATGCTGCTGGACCAGCCGCAGCAGCCCTTCGTTGAGCTTGAGATCGTCCCCGTCCGTCGCCTCGACCACCGCGCGCGCCTGCGCGGTCGCCAGTCTTACCGCTTCCAGCCGCCGCTCGAGTTTGTCGCCGTACTTGGTGATCGATTTCAGGCTGAAGTCGTAGCCCTGCTTGCGCAGCCACACGCTGAGCGATCCGTAGTTCGCAAAGCTGCCCGCCACCAGTCGGCGGTTGAGTTCGTCGCGCACCTCGCGCGGCAGCCTCGAGACCTCCCGGTCCGTCAGGCTGCTCATCGCGGTCCCGCCTGCCGCCGTGGGGAAGCTCACCAGTATTTCCTCGGCCGCCCGATTCCCGGAGGCGCGCTGACCGTGTATTCGACCACGTCCACCCCGCTCGCGGTCAGGCGTGCGTACCACGTTCCGGTTTCCTGTCCCTCGATCTCGATCAGGCCCAGCGTGCGCAAATAATCCAGTTCGCGCCGGAGCCCGCTTAGCGACAGCGCCAGCCGCACGTCATTGAGGACGCGCCATACGATGTTTTCCGACACCGCGATCGGCCGCCCCGCATCCAGCGCCCGCAGGGTCCGCCAGCGCGCTTCCTCGCGCTGTTTCTGTTCCAAATCCACGCCGTTCATATCGTTTTCTCTTCTTCCGATGACTGCCCGCGATCGTAGAGCCGTTCGCGCAGCGCCAGGATCTCCGCCCGTAACTCTGCGCGCAGCGCGTCCAGCTTCGCCTCGAGCGTGTTGCTGAAGCGGATCCAGTCCTCGCGCCTCACATACTCGACCGGCAGGTCCGCTTTGAGTTTCAACAGTTCGCGCTCGACCCCGTGCGAAAACTCGCTGCCGTCGCGCTTGATCGTCGCGAGCTGCATGTGCAGCTCCTTCGCCTGTGCGCTCAGTACCCAGCGGATCGCGCCGAGGTTGAGCCCCACCAGCGTGACGAAGGCCATCGCGAAGGTCGCGATCGCATCCCAACTCATGATTCTCTCCGCCCCGCGGTTTGCTCCTCCCCATGTCCGGAAGGAGGGATGCAGGGAGGGGGCAGTAGCCACTTTGTTGCGCGTTCATCCACTGTGGCGACACAGGAATGAAAACGTGTCCGCCGAAGTTGATTATTCATGGCCCGAGGTATGTACAAACATCATTACCCGTCGCTCCGCGCCCCGGGTTCGGAGCTTTCCTTCAGCCTGACCGCGCCCGACATCGCGAGTAGAACTGTCGCGAGCCCCGCCCCGTATGCGGCCGCGTCCGACGGTCCGAAATGGCCGAAGTTGAAGACCGCCGCGCACCAGAACAGGACGTACGCGGCGGCGCCCACCACTCCGATCAATCGCGCCGCGTCGTACGTAAGATTGTCCTTTCCGGTCAGCGAATCCTGCAGCCATTTCATATTCCGGGTACTCACTTGAAAACCTCATTGCGCGCGGCTCGCTTGTGGTTTTGCTCCGGACTCGCCGGCGGCCTGCGCCTGAGTATTCTCACCCTGCGGCTTTGCGCATCCTGCGATTACCGCGTCGCGCTCGCTCACCGCGCCTTTGAGAATCACCACCGTCGCCGCATAGGCGCGCATCGTGTCGGCCGGCGCGGAGTCCGCCTCCAGTTGCGCTATCGGCAGCGCAGGCTTTGTCAGCGCCGGTATGGCGCAATAAACCGGTTCGTACACCGGCATTTTCACGGTTACCGGCGTCGCGATCGGACTGATTGGCGGGGCAGACGCGCAGCCCGCAAGCAGGACCAGGAGAAGTGGGAGGAGGCACCTCACCATTGCCCTAGACCGGGTCCCTGCGCGTTGCCCCATCGGATCGCGCCGGCGCAGTCCGCCGGCACCGCCGCCTTGCTCAATGCGCTGGCGCGCGCCGCCTGCGCCGCCATCGCCTCCGCGGCGTTCTTTGCGTACGTGGCCTCGCGGCTCCCCGCCGCGGCCTCCGCGGCCTGCTCCTGTGCACGCAAAGCGTCAATCGCCGCATTCTGCTGCGCGATCGAACTGGTCAAGGCCGCGTTGCTCGCCTGGAGCTCCAGCACTTGCGCCTGCGCCGCTTGCGCCTGCGCGCGCGCCGTGTCGCGCTGATGAATCAGCACGGCGCGATAGACCAGCAGCCCCGCGCACAGCACCACCAGTGCCAACGGTTTCCATAATCCGCTCGCCAACAGCGCCGTCATGGGCGCTCTCAGCTTTTCGCTGCGGGTGCGGCCGCATTCGCCCGGCTTTCGACCGCCGCGGCTACCGTTGCTGCGCCATGGTCATCGACCGCCGCCGCGTGCTTCTCGACCGCACCCGCCAGCTTTTCGATCGCGCTCGCATGATGCTCCGTGGCGGCCGCATTCTGCGCGCTCGCAACCGTTGTGGACCCGCTCACCGCGTGTTCGACTGCGGTAAGACGCGCCTCGATGGAGCTCAACAGGCTGGCCGCGTCGGCCGCCACCTGCCGCCCGTAGAGCGCGCCCAGTACCATGCCGCCAATGGCGGCTGCGATATAACCCGCGATATTCGCGTAAATCATGACGGTATCTCCTGCTCGAAATTCCTTGTGCCAGAGCACATTTCTATTCGTAGGCCCGGTTGAGCCATCCCTCGAGAAACCTCTGATCGCCGTCCGCGCCGGGGCCGTGCTTGCCCGCCGCCAGCGCCCGGTAATAGGCCGCCGCCTCCGATCGCAGCGCCGCGATCAGGGCCATCTGGTTGGCCGCGGCGGCGGCCTTGCGCGTCTGTGGCCCCAGCATGCCGTCCTCCGTCAACGCGCGCCCACACGCCCGCAACGCCCTTTGCAGGCAGCGCGCGGCATGCTCGGGCCCGATATTCACCGCGAGATCGAATAGCTTCGCACCGATCGGTCCCGGCAAATCCGAATAGCCATAACGCATCCACCAGTCCCTATAGTAAATCTTCGCCGCCTCTTCGCGTGTAAGCGACGCGATATCCACATCTGGATATTCGCGCTGTGAAATTCCAAACCGGGTCTCACCTCCCGGGTCGTCGCGATCCCTGGAGTACCCACCCTCGTCTCTGAGCAGCCTGCCCATCGCGCGCTGAAAAGCTGGCGGATAAGACGGTGAAAATGCCGGGTAGTCAGTATTCACGGCCGGCAGAATACTCTGTTCAAGCGAAGCTGCTCAGGGTGAAATATTTCACCATCTGGCGCAATGGAGCGAAAATCGGCCAACAGTACGACAAACCACTGCGTTCGGCGGTGTGCACCAGGTGAATAATTGTTACAGATGGATAGTCCGTCGGCGCGCCGTTTAAGCAGATCGGCGCTTGCTGCGGGTGGGACGGGTTCGAAAGAGCGGAGAAGAAAGAGCTTTAGTCCTCGGCTTGCACGGTGCGCGCTTCGGCGAGTATCTGGAAGACGCGGCGCCGCGTACAGTGGACCGCGCGAGCGATCGCGGCAACGCTCAGCCCCGCGCGGCGCAGATGCACGATCAGCGTGCGGCGCGGGGGAGGATTCGGCACCTCGACGCGGTCGCCGCCGAAGGCCTGTGCGAGCCGCTGCGCAGCCGCGTTTCCGACAGCGCCCGTGAGCACGTCGCCCAGCTTCGGCAGATGCGGAACGTAGAGCCGCGTTCCGCCGAACTTCTCGATGATCTTGTCGGCCGCCTCTTCGCCGATGAGCTCGGTCAGTCCGTCAAGAATCGAGGACCGCTCAACAGCCGGCTCCTCGATACAAAACGATCGGTCGTCTTGGTGCTCTGCAAAGTCAGGGGCCGCGCCGCTTTGAATGGAGTGCGCCGCATCGTCATCGTGAGTTGGTGCCGTTTTCGCAGTATCCTGATAGCGTTCGCGCGGCTCCATCAGAGCGCCTCCCGCGCCGGGCCAGCGGAATCGCGGGTGCCGCACACATAGTGCGAAAGACGATCGAGCATCTGCGCGAAGTCCGCGTCGATCGTCCGGCGCCGCGCCACGCGGTTGCACGCATGAATCACGCTCGAGTGATCTCGGCCGAACGCGATGCCGATCCGGGGAAAGGAAGCGCTGGCTCCGCGCGCCGCGTTGTCCGCGTCGCCGTGGCGTGCCGAGCGGCCCGTCAGTTGGCGGCTCAGGTACATGGCGATCTGCCGCGCATGTGCGATATTTTGCCGCCGGCTGCGTGACAACAATTGCGCACGGCTCAGCTGGAACATTTGCGCGACCGCAGTTTGTACCTCGGGGATAGAGATGAGTCGTCGCTCGCTGTTCATGTCTCCACCAGCTCTCGGTTCGCGTGGCGCATGGGCCGCAGATCGCGTCGAAGCAGCGGTCGCCACGTGGTCGGAGTTTCGATTGATCCGCTTTGATGCGGAAGGAGTGATAAGCCGGCGATACCAGATTGGGCTTTTAATCATTTTTTGAAGCCCTGCTGGCGACATAATATTCCACCGTAGGAGACATATGTCAACCACTGTAGTAGATGAAGAATTTGGAACTAGGCTGCGCCTGATCATGCAGCAATTTGGTTCTGTCGCTGATCTCGCACGCGCCGTCGGCGTCTCGGACAACGCCATCTACAAATGGGTAACCGGACGCGGCAAGCCGGGTATGATCAGCCTGGTGAATCTTGCCAAGGCGGCGGGCGTATCGGTCGAATGGCTGGCGACCGGGAAGGGCGAGCCGCTCAAGGCCAAACCCGCGCCCCGGGCTGTGCCGGGATCGGAATTCGCGGCGATGCCGCTGCATTCGCTGCGCGCGACCGACGGCAGATCCAATCTGGTGAGTTCGCAGATCGTGGACTACCTCAACTTCAGGACGGATTGGCTGAAACGCACGCTCAACGCCGAAGCCAAGAACCTCGCCCTGATCGAGGTGGTCGGCGATTCCATGTCGCCCACGATCGATGAGGCGGACCTAGTTCTGGCGGATCTGCGCGAGACGCGCTTCAAGTCCGACGGTATTTATGTGCTGCGCAACGGAGGCGATCTCTCGATCAAGCGGATCCAGCGCGAGCCCGACGGAAAGCTCACGATTCGCAGTGACAATCCTGCCTACCAGGCGGTGACTGTTGCGCCCGAGAGTATCGGTCTGGTCGGGCGAGTGATCTGGACCAGTGGTCGTCCCTGAGGGCTGCCTGAGCAAAATTCCATGTCTTTTCGCTAACTTATGGTTAGCAGAGAGCTGACTCTTAGTTGACTACGCGAACCGGCTCCTGTAGCCTCGTCACGCGTCGGAACGGTGCTACTAGTCGCGCGTCCGGAATTGGGACGGGGTCGCACGTAGAGCGCTGCCACGTTTCCCCAGGGATACGGGCGAAGGAGGGGACGACCCCGTCCCTGCTCAATCAGGGGCCGCTCAGATGAGCGCCTTCGTTCCCGCGAGCCTCCGGACAGCAATCTGTTCAGCTACGCACTCGAGGGTCGGCGCGCTCGCAAATCGAAGTCTCGCAGTTGGATCGGAATGCACGGTGTGCGGAAGCCGTCCATGTCTAAGCGCGCCCTCGTGTCCAGGAACACAAAGCAGCATCGGACTGTTTAACTCGCTTCAGTAACGACAGTCTCGACGGTCCAGACGGATTGAAGCCCGTCTGGACCGGTCAAGGATCGCTCCTTCGCGCAGATCTTTTTAAATCATTTCGATCGAGTCGCCGGAACTGAGAATGCGATGAACGAGGTTATGAACTGGTCGATGTCGATCGAGCCCCATCCGCTCGCAGGGTCGAAGCCTTTGTGCGCGCTGTATCCCGGCTCCGGCGCGTACGCGTTGTTCTTTGAAAGAATATCGATGATTCCGACCGCCTTGAGGTCTTTGAGATTCGCTTGCGCCATCGCGTAGAGCTTGAGATTGATAAATCCCTGCCCACCGCCCGTCTTTTGGTTGATGATCGAGAAGATAGCCGCGTATTGGGGAGGCACGATGCTGGTGCCGCCAACTAGCGTGCATGAGGGTCCTTCGGACGTTCCCTCACCCTGATCATACCCGAGGTCGAGGCATTCCCAGAATCCGGGGGCGTCGTAAAGAGAGCCGGTAACCTTGATTTTCCCCTTCTTTGGAACCTCGATGTTTTCCTTGCCGCCGAGGTTGCCGCCACCCAGTACCAGGTCGGGCACGGCTCGGAATTTACCGCTAATTCCGGCGACCTTGTTCTGCCAGGTCGGCCGAGGAAAGACCTTGCTGTAGCCCCCGGTGCTCGCCCCTGCCCCATGAAAGAAAGAAAAATTGGATGTCAAGCTATAGTCCCATACGTATTGCGTTGTATCGGCGTCGGTGCTCGTGTCGTTGCCGGCGCTGTCGTAGGTCGGCTGGAACATCGATGCGCCTACCGCGGTGACGTAGGGCGACGCTGCGTTCTCCTCGATGTTTTGGTGGCGAGGCACGGGAGGAACGTCGCAATTACCGGGGCTCGGCGCGGCAGTGCCAAGGTCGCCGGTTGCGACGAAGAACGTCTGACCCTCCACTGTGCCTTGCTGGAAGATCCCACTCAGGTTCGTAAAGAAGCTCGACGGCTCGCCACATTGAGCCCAGCTTACCGCGACTGACAAGCAATGATGATTTGAGTCATTGACGATTGCCGAGATGGTATCAACTAGATCGTCAGCCGGATCGGCCGCTCCGGTTCCGGCGTCGGAGGCATAGAACACGATTTC
>JASHZA010000013.1 GCA_030042765.1 Candidatus Binataceae bacterium
GCCTGTACCGTTCGGAAGTCGGACTCAAATCCGTTGAAGTGGCGCTCGAGCAGGCGAAGCTGGCCGACGAGCTGGGCTTTGACTGGGTGAGCTGCTCGGAGCATCACTACACCCCCCTGCTGCAAACGCCGAACGCCACGGTCTTTGCCGGGGCGTTGAGTCAGGTGGTACGCCGGGCGAAGATTGCAGTGCTCGGGCCGCTGGTCTCGATGAACAACCCCGTGCGCATCGCCGAGGAACTGGCCATGCTCGACCAGTTGAGCCATGGGCGGCTGGTGGTACTGTTCCTGCGCGGCACGCCGAACGAGTTTCTCGCGTACGGCACCAACCCTGACGAGACGCGCGCTCGCACCCAGGAGGCAAGCGTCCTCATCCAGCGCGCCCTGACCGAACCCGAACCCTTCGGATGGGAGGGCCGCTTCTACCGGTTCCGCACCGTGTCGGTGTGGCCGGGGCCGATCCAGCGGCCACATCCGCCGATGTTCTATTCGGGCAACAGCTTCGAATCAGCCACCTTCGCGGCCGCTCACCACTTGGCTCTGGGGATATCGTTTTATCCCACTGACCTGGTGGCCCAGATTACGGGCTTTTACAAGCAGGAGTGCGCCAAGCACGGATGGGCGCCCTCGCCGGACCAGCTGCTGTATCGCGCCTTTATCGCGGTGGGTGAGGACGACAAAGAAGCGGAGATGCTGCGGGCGAAGTATTTCGCGGGTGACGGCGTCCCCAACTTCTTCAAAGGCCGGGGTGCCGCGGTGCCGCCACCATCGGCACCGGTCCCCACTTCGGTCGGCACCGATGCGGACGGGAAGAACAGCCGCGCCGACAAGGGCCCGCGAGGATTCGGCCTGGGCGAGCTGCGCTTCTGTGGCAGCCCGGATACGGTGGTGAAGCAGTTCGCAGAATTTCACGAGAAGACTGGTACGGGTGTAATCGACATCTCCTTTGGCGGCGCCGGTTTGACGCTGGAAGAGACGATGAAGTCGATTCGGCTGTTCGCCACCGAGGTTATACCCCGCATACGCGAAATCGGCGCGGTCAGCCTGAAGGAAACCGCGGCAGCCGCTGGTTCGTGACAACGTCGGGAAAAAATGAGCAATGTAACTCACGGCGCTGACCAACTGGCGACGGCATTTGCCGAACGCGTCGTGCAAATCGACGAAACCTGGATTCGCTACCTAGAGGCAGGCCAGGGCGATCCGCTGATCGTCCTCGATGGAAGCGGCGCGCTCAGAAGGTCGCAGCTGTACAGCCTGCTTGCGCAGCAGTACCGCGTGATCGCCTTCGACATTTCCCCTGCGGATGCATCGTTGCGCAATGAACCAACCGCGAACCGCGACTTGGCGCACACTCTCACTCGGGCCGCCAGCGCCACCGGCCTGGAACACTATGCCCTGATCGGCACCTCGGCTGCGGCGCCGGTCGCGTTATGGCAGGCACTTGATGCACCGGAGCAGGCCGACGCGGTGGTTTTAATTTCGCCGTCAGCCCTATCGCTCGAAGGTCCGACCACCGCGAGCCGCGTCGACAGTGATTCTGGATTGGAAGGCAGGCTCGGAGAAGTGAAAGCTGCGACGCTCGTGCTGTGCGGAACCGAAGACCGGACAATTCCGCCGGAGACCGGCAGGACGTACGCGCAGCGGATTCCAAAATGTTATTACGTGCTGGTTTATGACGCGGGACATGCGCTCGTGGAAGAGCGTCCCTATGCGCTCTGTGCGATCGTGACGGATTTCCTCGAGCGTCGCGAAACTTTCGTCGTGAACCGCAGCAGTACAACACTCAACCCGTAGCTGCGAGATGTGAACCGTCACTGACGAGCAGTATCGAGAGGTTTCATGCCATGAAGACGCCAGCCGTTGCTCGACTCGGTCATGTCGGATTGCACGTTCAAGATCTTGAAAGGGCCAAGGCCTTCTATCGCGACATCATCGGCCTGACCGTCACCGATGAGGATCCCGACAGAGGTATGGTGTTCATGAGTGCGCGGCCCGAGGAGGAACATCATGAGTTGCTGCTCTGCCGCGGCCGTAACGTGGACAGCGACGCAAAGGTGGTCCAGCAGATTTCTTTCCGCTGTAACAGTTTCGAGGACGTGCTGGGTTTCTATCGGCGCTTCAAGCAGCACGGCGTGAAGTTTGACATGATCCTGTCGCATGGTAACGCGGTTGGCGTTTACGTTTTCGACCCCGACGGAAACCGCATCGAAACCTATTGGAACACCGGCCTCAAGGCCAAGCAGCCCTACGGCGAGATGGTCGATTTGGAAAGCCCGCCAGCGGAATTGTTGCGACATATCGAAGAGCACGTCGCCAAATACGGTGAGACGGGGTTTGTGGGTAACAGAGGCCCGAGCGTTCCGGACTCACAAAAGTAGACTCATTTTTCTGCGAGTCTGCGGGCCACAATAAGCACGCGCCGGCTGTGCTGCATATAATCGACGCCGTCGAGCAGGCCCAACCAGGCTCGCGCTTCACGCAAATTCGATTGGGCGGTCTTTTCGTTAAGATCGCGCAGTAGTTCGGCCTGCCGCGCAAGCATTTTCTCGTAAAATGCGCGGCGCATGGAGTCCGCCTGCGGCCCAAGTTGACGCAGTTCAACCTCGAACCCGGCCGCTTCGAGTAGCGGCCGATGGTTGCTCACTGGTGGAGGGTAGCCGGGCGGGGAGAGATCGCGCTCCCAGTCAGTGAAGACGAACCTCGCGCCTGGCTTTAGGATACGGGCAGTCTCGGCAAAACCGGCCCGCTTGTCGGGGATGGCCCATATCACGTCGATGCGAAGCGCGCCGTCGACGCTCGCAGCGTCGAGGCCAGTCGCGTCGAAGCTCGCAGTTTTGTACGAGACGATATCGCTGATGCCGAGTTGAGAGGCCCGCGCGCGCGCCTGCTCCAGCGCCACTTCGGAAACGTCGATCCCCACTAGCCCCGCGCCGGTGGCGCGCGCAATCCACTGCCCGGGCCCGCCACGGCCGCACCCCAGATCGGCAATTTTCTGGCCCGGGCCAACACGGAGTGCGTCGGCCATCTGACGAAGTTCGGTGCGCGTCATGTAACCGTCAGTGGCCGCCTCTGCCGGATATTCTTCGCCGAAAGCCTCCATATAAAGTCGCCGGCGAAACTCGGCGACCCTTGGTTCAGCGAAAAAGGCGTCCCAGGTTCGCGGTCGCGATAGAAATGCCGATTCATCCGCCATGCGACTTCTCGGCTAGTGAATAGACAGCTCTCGAGTCATCCTTGCAGCGAGTGCCATCCGATGTTGTCGTTACTGCTTGCTCCGCATCATCCTGATTTCCCCCAACCCCAGGCCAACTTCAGCGGCGTGCTTGCCGACATAGAGGCCGCGTCCCATCAACCCTTCGGACTCATACTGCACTTCCATGCCGGCAAACTCGTGCGCCCACGTCATCTCGTCGCGCGTGAACAGACCCAACTCGATCCGCTCGTCGTAGTGCTCGATGGTCGATGGTCTGACTCGCAGGTAGTGATGCAGCAGAACCGATCG
>JASHZA010000196.1 GCA_030042765.1 Candidatus Binataceae bacterium
GGTGGGCGGTGCAGGTTTCGAACCTGCGACCCCCGGCTTGTAAGGCCGATGCTCTACCGCTGAGCTAACCGCCCGTCGACCGATCCGCGAGCCACTGACGGCGAAATCGTTTCACATATAACAGGCACCGAGCGCATAGATCGACAGACGAGCGGGCCGATGCGGCGCTCGAGTGCAAAACAACAGGGTAGGGCGAATTCGTTTTCGGGAAGGCGACTTCGCCGGCTAGGCAGGCGTGCTTGCCTGAGCTGAGCTCGCGTTTTCGTTGAGTGAATCCTTGAGCTGCTTGCCGGGCTTAAATTTCGCCGAACGGGTTGCCGAAATCTGGATCGACTCGCCGGTTTTGGGATTGCGCCCCGTGCGCGCCTGGCGAGTGGAAACCGAAAACGTGCCGAACCCGGAGATGTTGACCCGCTCCCCCTGCTTAAGCGCATTGGTGATGTCGTCGAGGACGATGTTAACCGCCTTCTCGGCTTCGTTCTTGTTGAGACCGAGTTTGTTGGCCAAACCTTCGATCATGTCGGCTTTGGTCATGAGCCCGCTCCAGCGACCTCCCTCCAGGGGTTAGAAATGCATCGGGCGGGTCATCATTTGCGGTGACCCGCCCGGATGCATGTTGGGTCCAATAGAAATCTCAGGAAAGATTGGGCGAGACCGTCGAGTCCTCCTCGCCTTCTTCCACGATTGGCGCCTTGCCCTCGGTGTCATCTGCGAAGAGCGGCGCGGCCTCGGGCCTGTGAGGCCTCAGGAACGTCTCTGGATCGGTCAGCACGAGAGCGTGCTTGAGCACGTCGTCCATATGCTCGACCTGGACCATGGTGATGTTCTTCAGCACCTGCTGCGGAATGTCCTCGATATCCTTTTCATTCTCTTTTGGTATCAGGACCGTCTTGATACCGCCACGATGGGCCGCGAGCACCTTTTCCTTGAGTCCGCCGATCGGGAGAACTCTGCCACGCAAGGTGATTTCTCCGGTCATCGCGATATCGTTGCGCACTTTCACGCGGCAGAGCGCCGAGACCAGCGCCGTCGCCAGAGTGATACCGGCCGAAGGACCATCCTTGGGGATCGCGCCCTCGGGTATATGAATGTGAATGTCAATCTTCTGATAGAAGTCGGCAGCGAGGCCCAACTGTTCGGAGCGCGAACGAACGTACGACAGCGCCGCTTGGGCGCTCTCCTGCATCACCTCGCCCAACTGTCCGGTGATGGTGAGCTTGCCGCGACCGGGAACAATCGTGACCTCGACGCCGAGTAGCTCGCCACCGAGTTCGGTCCAAGCGAGGCCGGTCGCCATCCCGATCTGCGGCTCCTTTTCAGCCATCCCATAGCGGAATTTGGGCGGTCCGAGGTATTTGAGCAGGCTCGAGGCAGACATTTTGACGTGAGCATTGCGGTCGGTCTTGACCACTTCGACCGCCACCTTGCGGCAGATCGAAGCGATTTCGCGCTCGAGATTGCGCACCCCGGCCTCGCGCGTGTAGTTGCGCACGATGCTCAAGACGGCACGGTCGGAGAACTCGATGTTCTCCTCGCTGAGGCCGTTAGCCTCGCGCTGCTTGCGCATCAGGTACTTCTTGGCGATCTGGAGCTTTTCCGCCTCGGTGTAACCGGGGATGCGGATGATCTCCATACGATCCTGCAACGGCCGCGGGATGCGGTCGAGCGTGTTTGCGGTCGTTATGAACATCACTTTCGAAAGATCGTAGTCGCAATCGAGGTAATGGTCGTTGAAGGTGAAGTTTTGTTCGGGATCGAGCACTTCAAGCAGGGCGGAAGAGGGATCGCCCCGGAAGTCAGTCGACATTTTGTCGACTTCGTCAAACAGCATCACGGGATTGCCAGAGCCGGCCTTCCGCATGCTTTGAATCACTTTGCCCGGCAGCGCGCCGATGTAGGTACGGCGATGCCCGCGGATCTCGGCTTCGTCACGTACTCCGCCCAGCGACACGCGCACAAACTTGCGCCCGGTCGCGCGCGCCACTGACTTGCCAAGGGAGGTCTTCCCAACCCCCGGAGGTCCGACCAGGCACAAGATCGGTCCCTTGAGCTGACCGACCAGGGTCTGGACGGCTAGGTACTCGAGAATACGCTGCTTGACCTTTTCAAGGCCGTAATGGTCCTCTTCGAGGATGCGCTCGGCCTCCTTGATGTCGAGCTTGTCCTCCGTGTACTCGAACCAAGGCAGGGCGAGGAACCAGTCGAGGTAGTTGCGGACGACGGTCGCCTCGGCCGACATCGGCGACATCATCTTGAGCTTTTTGATTTCGCGCTCGCACTTCTCGCGCGCCTCGGCCGGCATCTTCTTCTGGCGGAGCTTTTCCTCCAATTCCTGAATCTCGTTTTTGAATTCGTCCTTCTCGCCGAGCTCCTTCTGTATCGCGCGCATCTGCTCGTTGAGGTAGTACTCCTTCTGGGTCTTCTCCATCTGCTTCTTGACCCGGGAGCGGATGCGTTTTTCGACCTCGAGGATTTCGAGCTCGGAGCGCATGTAACCCAGGATGCGCTCGAGGCGCTCCGCCGGGTTGATGCATTCTAGCAGAGACTGCTTGTCTTCGAGCTTGATGCCCAGATGGCCCACCAGCTTGTCAGCAAGATAGGCTGGATCGTCGACCGCGGCGATCGAGGAGACCATCTCGGGCGGAATCTTCTTGTTGAGCCGTACGTAATTATCGAAGGTCGCGTTGACCGAGCGCATCAGCGCCTCGACCTCGGTCGTTCGGTCGCAGACTTCCTCGATCTCCTCGACCTCGACCTGGAAGAATTCGTCCTGCTTGGCGTAGCCCAGGATGCGCGCGCGCTTTTTGCCCTCGAGCAGCGCTTTGACTGTGCCGTCGGGGAGGCGCAGCAACTGCACCACTAAGCCGAGCGTGCCGATCGAGTAGATATCCTCGGGCCCGGGCTCCGAGACGCGGGCGTCTTTTTGAGCAGCCAGGAGGATCGGCTTCTTGCCGGACTCTGCGGCCTCAAGTGCCTTGATGGACTTCTGGCGGCCGACGAAGATAGGATAAACCTCGTGAGGGAAAACAATCAGTTCCCGTAGGGGCAATAGGGGGACGGTTTCGTTGGAAGAGGGGTCGCGGTTGTCTCTTTTATCGTTGCGGAAAAGCATTTCCGTGAATCCCGAATCTCCTGCTTAAGCGGTTTCTGCGGTCTTTTGGTAGACCAGTAGAGGCTGTTCCTTTTGGGTCACAACCTCCTCCGAGATCATTACCTCCTTGATATTGGGTTGGGACGGAATCTCGTACATCAAGTCCACCATTATGCTCTCCATTATAGCACGGAGGCCGCGCGCACCCGACTTGCGTTTGAGCGCCTCGCGCGAGATCGCCCGTAGGGCGCCCTGGGTGAACTTCAGATGGACGTTCTCCATATCGAACAGCTTCTGATACTGCCGCACCAGTGCGTTTTTCGGCTCGGTCAGGATTCGCACGAGCGCTTCTTCGTCGAGTTCGCCGAGCGTGGCGATCACCGGTAGACGTCCAACAAACTCGGGAATAAGGCCGAACTTGAGCAAATCCTCGGGCTGGACCTCGTTAAGGAGTTCCGAGACGGTACGCGGATCGCGATGACTCAAGTCGGCGCGAAAGCCCATCGTCTTGCCAGCTATCCGCCGGCGAATAATATCGTCGAGCCCGACGAACGCGCCGCCGCAGATGAACAGGATGTTGGTCGTGTCCACCTGGAGGAATTCCTGCTGCGGATGCTTGCGGCCACCCTTGGGCGGCACGCTCGCCATCGTACCCTCGATAATCTTGAGCAGCGCCTGCTGGACTCCTTCGCCCGAGACGTCGCGAGTGATCGACGGGTTGTCGCCTTTGCGCGCGATCTTGTCGATTTCGTCAATGTAAACGATGCCCCGCTGGCAGC
>JASHZA010000197.1 GCA_030042765.1 Candidatus Binataceae bacterium
CTGTCGCAGGCGGTCGACAAGATCGCGTCTGAGGACGAGGTGTTCTTCTCGGAGCGCTTCGTGCTGCCGCGGCCGTTGCTGAAGGCGATCACTTCGGACAAGCCGGTGGTGCTGCTGATCGACGAAATCGACAAGGCCGACGCGGAATTCGAGGCGTTCCTGCTCGAGTTGCTGTCGGATTTCCAGGTTACAGTGCCGGAGCTGGGGACGATCAAGGCCAAGCAGGTGCCGATGGTGATCCTGACCTCGAACAACGCGCGCGAGATGTCGGACGCGCTCAAGCGGCGCTGCCTGCACCTGTTCATCGACTTCCCGACCAAAGAGCAGGAGCTGGCGATCATCAAGCTGAAGGTGCCGGAGGCGGCCGATGCATTGGCGGACGAGGTGGTGGCGGTGGTGCAATCGCTGCGCAAGCTCGATCTGAAGAAAACCCCTGGCATCAGCGAGACGCTCGACTGGGTCAAGGCGCTGACGCTGCTCAACGTGCAGAACCTGGACAGTGCGCTGGTCGACGAGACGCTCGACACGATCGTCAAGTACGAGGGCGACGTGCGCAAGGCGCAGGAGGAGCTCAAGGAGTACATGCGGCGGGTACGCACGCGCCGGGGCGGCGGC
The DNA here is from genome assembly GCA_030042765.1 of Candidatus Binataceae bacterium. Classification (GTDB taxonomy): domain Bacteria; phylum Desulfobacterota; class Binatia; order Binatales; family Binataceae; genus JASHZA01. Next base: position 616 of record JASHZA010000197.1, read on the forward strand.
GAGAAGGCGCCGGCGGGAAGCAGCAGCGACAAGGACTTGCTAAACTGAAGTCATCCGAGAGGCCGTACCGCGCGGTCGCGGGCGCCATCACGGGGCGGTATATCCGATGCAAGACAAGCTGGTCGAATTTGCCAATCTTCTGCGCCAAAACGGCATCAGGGTTTCGCTGGCCGAAACGCTCGACGCGGTCACCGCGTCGGACGTGACGGGCTTGGCCGAGCGCGATCTGTTCCGTTCCGCGCTGCGCACCACCATGATCAAGCGGGCGAACGAGCTGCCGGTGTTTGAGGAGCTGTTCGACGTCTACTTCACCGGCCTGGGCGAGATCATCAAGGGCGCGAGCAAGGCGGTGCAGGACGCGCTGTCGATGTCGGACCAGGACTTCCAGCAGTTCCTTGACGAAATGGAGGAGATGCTGAAGAAGCACGGCGACGAACTGTCCGAGCTCGCCAAGCAACTTCTGCAGAACAACAACGGCCAGCTCGAGCGCATGATGCGCGAGGCGGCGCGCGCAGTGCGGATGCAGGGGATTCAGCGCACGATCGAGGAGAATTACTTTGCGCGCGCCTTGGCCCGCGCGCTCGGCTTCGACAAGCTTGAAGCCGAGATCAAGGAGCTGCGCGAGCAGCTCTCGAAGCTCGATTTGGGCTCGGCGCTGCGGGCCAAGATGGAGGAGTACCTCGACCGCCGGCTCAAGATGCTCGACGACATCATCCGCAAGTACGTGCGGCAGGAGCGCGAGAAGCGCGACATGAAGTCGCGCGAAGAAGCGCGGATGAACCAACTGGCCGACAAAAGCTTCTATTACCTGAGCGACGAGGAGCTCGCCAAGATGCGCGAGGCGGTGACGCGGCTGGCGCAGCGCCTCAAGAACATCATCGCAGTGCGGCGCAAGCGGATGAAGAAGGGGCGCTTCGACATCAAGCGCACCTTGCGCAGCAACCTGGTATACGGCGGGGTGCCGTTCAAGCTGCGCTTCGAGCGGCGCAAGCGCGAAAAGCCGCAAATTCTGATCATGTGCGACGTGTCGGATTCGGTGCGCAACGCGTCGCGCTTCATGCTCCAGTTCGTATATTCCCTCCAGGATCTGTATTCGCGGGTACGGAGCTTCGTTTTTGTTTCCGACATCGGCGAGGTGACCGAGCATTTCCGCACCAACGACGTAAAGGAAGCCCTCGACGTAGCGCTGAAGGGTGATATCATCAATGTGTACGCGCACTCGGACTTCGGGCGCGCCTTCCGTAACTTCGTGGGCGATCATCTGGGAGCGGTTAACAAGCGCACGACGGTAATCATCCTGGGCGATGCGCGCAACAACTACAATCTGCCGCACGACTGGTGTTTGCGCGACATCAAGCAGCGCGCCAGACGCGTAATCTGGCTCAACCCGGAAAGCCGCAACACGTGGGGATTCGGCGACAGCGAAATGGAACGGTACGCAACTCACTGCGACCTGGTGGAGGAGTGCCGCAACCTAAACCAGCTCTATCGGGTCATAGATCAGTTGGTGCCGCGTTAGAATGGCTGTTAGAGACGGTCGCGAGACGGCTCCGGTTGACGGTGCTGGCGCTTTCGTCCAAGATAAAAAATAGGGAGGCGGAGCAGCAAGGCGGGTCAGTACGTCCTGAATTGCGAAGCATTTCGCCGAAGAGACCTGTTATGGCCGGTCCGAAGGAAGACTACATTTTGATGATGGTTGGCGGGCTCACACTCGATCCGACCACCAAGATGCCGATCGTGGTGCTCAAGGATCCGGACAACAAGATCAACCTTCCAATCTGGATCGGGCACCTGGAAGCCGCCTCGATGGCCACCGAAATCGAGGGTATCAAGCCACAGCGACCGATGACGCATGACCTACTGCGCAATGTGCTGGGCGAACTGGGCGCGACGGTCGAAGCGGTCGAGATAACCGAGCTGCGCGACAACACGTATTTTGCGCGGATCGAGGTGAAGACCCGCGAGGGCGGCGCCGTGCACATCGATTCGCGGCCGAGCGATGCGATCTCGGTGGCGCTGCGCACCAAGTCACCGATCTACGTCGCGAAGGCGGTGCTCGAGGTTTCGAGCGAACTGCACGAAGCGGCGGAGCAGGGGGCGGCCGCCACCGACCAGAATCTCGCGGGAGTTTCCCGCGACAAATGGTCGGAGATTCTCGAGAAGATGTCGCCCGACGATTTCAAGTACAAGATGTGAGGAGCGCTTTGCGCGCTAGAAAGGTTCCGGCGCCCGGCCTCAGGCCCGGCGTGGCCTGACTCTCTCCGATGGCGACCACGACCCGTCGCAAGCTCTCGCGCAAGGAGCTCAAGCAACCCGACGAGTTCATCAGTTTTCTCGATCAGACGGTCGATTTCGTTCAGCAGAACGTTACGCGGATCATCATCGGCGCCGTCGGACTGGTCGCGGTCGTGGCCGTGGTTTTTGCGTTGCAATTCTACTCGCAGCATCAAGACCGGCTGGCTGCGGCGGACTTTTACGACGCCGTCGGGGCGCTCGACCGTAAAGACTACAAGACCGCCGAAGTTGGCCTCACACAGCTTGCCGACAGCCAACCCCATCGGACGCCAGGCCGCCTTGCGCGCTTCTACCTCGCCAGCGTCTACCTGGATCAGGGGCAGCCGTCAAAGGCCCGCGACGCTCTAACGGCGTACCTGGACGAGGACGGTCCCGCGCCGTTTACGCAACTTGCCCTCTGCCAGCTCGGGGTCGCCAACGAGGACCTTGGAGAGTTCAGTAAGGCGCGCGATGCCTACGTGCGCGCCGCCGCGATCGAAGGACCGGAGCGCGGCAGAGCGGAGCTTGGCAACGCGCGGATGCTTGCGAAGTTGGGCGACAGGAGTGGTGCTATCGCCGCCTACCAAGCATTCCTGAAACACGATCCTTTCGGAGTGGAACGGTCAGATGTGGTTGAAGCGCTCGCGAACCTCGGGGCGAAGCCCGAGGTTCCATCCTTGACATCGAAGGCAATTGACGTGGAGCCGCCTGCGAAACCGGCGGGCGAGGGCACCACAGTCAGCGGCAGTGCCGCAACGCCCTCGGGAGCGAGCTCGCCGAAGGGCGCGGCGAATTAGCTACTACCGCGATCGCGCGGTTGCAGATAAACACCGGCCCTCTTGCAGAAACGCTACGGCTTACCCGCGCCTCATCGAGAGGCGTGGCGCTCCTGCAACTGCGACGTGATGACGAAATCGAAGACATTGCTGCTCGGCAAGCCGATCACTGGAATGCCGTTGATGAGGAATGTCGGCGTCGAGTTCAGATGGATGGCGGCGCCGTCCTTCTTGTCCTGTTCAACGCGGGCCTCCGCGTCATTGCCGAGAACACATGCATTGAGAACCTTGGGGTCGAGACCCAAGGTGCTCACGTAGCGGTCGATGTACTGGCGCAGGTTCTGCACGTTGATTTCGTTCTGATCGCGATAGAAGTTCCCGGCAATGGTCCAAAAGGCGGCAGGATTCTGCTCGCGGGCGCACTCGGCCGCGATTGCCGCCTGTTCGGCCCATGGATGGACGCCCAGGGGGAAATTCTTCCAAACCAGGTGAATGCGGCCCTTGTAGGTCGTATTGACCAACGTTTCGACCTCACCGAAGGCGCGGGCGCAATAGGGGCATTGAAAGTCGGCGAACTCAACCAACTGGATCGGTGCGTTGGCGGGTCCCAAGGTAGCGCGATTGTCCAAGTGAAGTGCCTTCAGGTCGACCTGTTCCCAAGGGTGCGCGATGTCGAACAGGGCGAAGCGTTGGGTAAGCACGCCCTTGTCGCCTGCGGCGTTGCTGAACAACTCAACCTCGAACTTCTGGCCCTCGGCGGCGCTAATCGTGATCGTGCGGCTGGTCGTTCCCGGAAACGGTCCCGGTGTCGGCGGACCGATGGTCAGATCTTGCGGATTGGGCACCAGCAGGCGCTTCTGCAATGCAGATTTGAGGCGGGCATCAGGCGTGCCCTGGTGCGATGAGGTATCGGCGGCCCAAGCCAGCCCCGGCGACCCGATACGGGCGGCATCCAACTTCGCATAAGATATATTATGTAAACTTGCCGCGGCAGCCCAAATCAAGGCGCCCGCCAGCGTCGCACCCAATCCCGTAGTCAGAAAGGTCTTTAGTCGCATAGCGCACCAATCATAGAGATAGCCTTCATGGCGCGCCACCGCTCGAGGCTGCCTCATGCTTGCGGCTCGAACTGGCCATTCCCCTTTGGGGCCGGAGCAGACCAGGGTTGGGGCTTTTCAGCACGAGGCCGTTTGAGATGCGGCTTGGGTTTTCGCCCCAGCTCCGTCAGAGCACGGCGGACGGCGAAATGGCCCGGGTCGAGTTCGAAGGCGCGTTCGAAGTAATCGATAGCGGCCGCTGTGCGGTCGAGATTGAGGGAGACTCTGCCGAGCGAATAGAGCAACTCGGCGTCGTCGGTCCCGCACTCGCGCGCCAGCTTTAGATACCTGAGCGCTTCGGCGTACCGTTCAAGTTCGGCGAGCAGCAGGCCGAGAGCGAGCGCGGCATTGCGGTTGATCGGGTCGAGTTCGAGCGCGTCGCGCAGCATGAACATCGCGCCGCGGCGGGCACCCTTGCGGCTCAGATCGCGGGCGGTTGCGGCCAGGCGGGCAGCCTCCTCGGCCATCGAGCGGACCTCGATTTCGACCTCCGCACGATCAGTCGCGAGTTCGAGCTTGAGAATTTTCACGCGCCGCCCAAGGTAGTCGCCGAGCCGTTCGAGGATTGCGTCCTGATGCTCGGGCGAGCAATCGAGGAACATCGCGCCGATTGGATCGCCGATATGATCGTCGCGGAGAATCGTAAGCCGTTTGCGTTGCCGGACCTTGTTCACAACCACCACCCCACTCCTGCTTCAGCCTTCAGACACGTTCGTCCGGGTCGAACAGTTTGCGGTATTCGTCGAGCGCAAACCGATCAGTCATCCCGGCAATATAGTCGGCGATCACCCGCGGCAGCGGTTCTCCGTCGCGCTCGGCCCGCATCACGGCGTGCTCGGGCAGCTGGCGCGGTTCGCTCATGTAGCTCTCGAACAGGCGCGCGAGCACCCTACCCGCCTTCTCGGTCATCCGCACGACGCGGTAATGGCGATAGAGGCGGTCGCGCATAATTTGCTTCAGTTCCGTAACCTGCTTCGCCATCGGAGGGCTGAAGCCCGCCAGCGCCCTGCCCGCCTGCCTGACGCCATACACGCTGGAGACGTGGGCACAATCGGCTTCGCGGTCTACGTTCGAGACCAGGTCGGTCACCATCGTGTTGATCATCCGAATCACGGTCTGATAGCGGGCTACCCCCTCGGCCATCGGCGGATTGCCGAGGCTTGATGCGGCCACGGCATCGCGGTAAAGGCGGGAGGCTTCGAGGTCCGCGGCAGTCAGCATCTGGGCCTTGAGACCGTCGTCGACATCGTGCGCCAGGTAAGCGATTTCATCGGCCAGATCGACGATTTGCGCTTCGAGACACGGGTAGAGCCCGGCGTCAAATTCCGCGACTTCGGGACGACCCTTGAAGGCTGAGTGTTTGACGATACCCTCACGCACCTCGAAGGTCAGATTAAGTCCCCTGAAAGCCGGATAGCGCACTTCGATCCAGTCGACGGTCCGCAGGCTTTGCGCGTTGTGGTCGAAACCACCGTACGGACGCATCAGATCGTTGAGAATCCGTTCGCCGGCATGGCCAAACGGCGTGTGTCCGAGATCGTGGGCGAGCGCCACTGCTTCGGCGAGATCCTGGTTGAGTCCGAGCGCGCGCGCAACCGTGCGAGTGATCTGCGCCGCCTCCATCGTGTGAGTCAGGCGGGTGCGGTAGTAATCGCCCTCGTGATTGACGAAGACCTGGGTCTTGTACTCGAGGCGGCGAAAAGCAGCAGAGTGGATGATGCGGTCGCGGTCGCGCTGGAAGGCGGTGCGCATGGGATGTGGCGGTTCGGCAAAGCGTCGGCCGCGGCTTTCGCGCGCGCGCATCGCATAGGGCGCGAGGGTTCGCGCTTCGATCTCCTCGAGTTCTTCCCTGGTCCGCAGCATGCCCCATCCAGCCGAATTAAGCATTGAGCCTACCACGTAAAGGGATTCGAGCTTAATCCCTCGAAGACGACATCTGTTCACAAGCGAGCGTCGGCGGGGTTGAAACTGTTAACAGGCGCGCGCCAAAGGAAGGTGGAAGGAGATGGAGATGAATGCAAAGTGCGGTTGCGTAGGTTACGGCCGCGGGTACGGTCGTTTGAGAGTTTCGGCGCCGAGTTTTGGGATGGGCGGAGCGGGTGGCCGGATGGGTTACGCGGTC
>JASHZA010000198.1 GCA_030042765.1 Candidatus Binataceae bacterium
GGGGCGCATACGCGCGAGGTTCTGCGCGAGCTCGGCTACAGCGACGATCAGGTCGAGGCGATGATCCGCGGCGCGAGCATCGCGGCTTCGAAATAAAACACGGGCGCCGGAGAACCTACGCCGGAATCGCCTTCCCGGCGTAAAATGTGCCGGTGCGGTCTTTCTTCTGTCTCCGTTTGACCCATCAGTCATCCCCAAATGTACCGATCGGCGCCAGGAATTCTTTTTGTAAGCTCACGATTTTCCCATCTGATGGTGGTGCGGTTCTTGCGATTCTGACGGAACGTCAACCTCAAACAGAGGTTGCGCAAGTCAAAAATCCGCAGGAGGGAAATACAATGGGAGCGCTATTACCGATAAGGCCGTTTCGGGAACTGGAACGGATGATGAAAATGTGGGACCGCTTCCCGCGCCTTTTTACCGAAGCCGGCGAAGCTGCCGAGGAGGAGTTTGCTCCGCCGCTCGAGAGCTTCGTAAAGGACGGGACCCTCGTAGTGCGCGCCGACGCGCCGGGTATCGACCCCAAGGACATCGAAATCAGCGTCCTGCACAATGTTCTCACCGTCAAGGGTGAGCGCAAGAGCGAGAAGGAGGTCAAGAAAGAGGACTACTTGCGCCGCGAGATCTCTTACGGATCGTTCGAGCGGCAGATGAGCCTGCCCGAGGGCGCCGCGGCCGACAAGGTCAAAGCCAGCTTCAAAAACGGTGTAATCGAGGTCACGATTCCGCTGGCCAAAGAGGTCCTCGGCCGCAAGATTCCGCTCGAGGTCGAGGCGGAGAAGAAGGTCGAGGTTGAAAAGAAGTAACCGGGATTCGGTGCGTGCCGGTAGTCGAAGCGGGCGGGCGTCGCGGGGATCGCTTTCGGACGCCCGCAGTTTGAACACGGAGCGGGAGTTTCCAGCAGGCAATGGCCGTCGTCGAGAATATCGCAAAGGAAGTTAAGGCCGCGCTCGAACGTGATCCGCGAGTCGATTTTCACCGGCACGCAATCGAAGTCCGCCTCGATCCCGACGGCATGCTCATTCTCGAGGGTGAACTGCCGACCATCGGGGCGAAGAAACTTGCGCTCGAACATGCCGGCGCGATTCCCGCGGTGAACGGTATCGTCGATCGGCTGCGTGTCACGCCGACCCGCACGATGGGCGACGGCGAAATCCGCGACCATCTTCGCGACTCCCTGCTCGAAGAGCCCGCACTCGACGGGTGCACCATGCGTACTTTCGAAAGCGGCCGCTGGCAGCTCGTCAGGGAAGCGGCGGCTGTTCCGCACTGCTCGATCGACGTTGCGATCAACGACGGCGTCGTGACCCTCGATGGCCAGGTGGGCAGTCTTTCGCAGAAGAGACTGGCGGGAGTGCTGGCCTGGTGGGTGCCCGGCAGCCGCGACGTCGTCAACGGGCTCGAGGTACGGCCGCCGCAGGATGACAGCGAGGGCGAGATCGCGGAGGCCGTCAAGCTGGTGCTCGACAAGGATCCGCTCATCAACGGTGACCGTATCCGCGTCAGGGTTCGCGATGCTGTCGTCACTCTCGAGGGGCTGGTCAGCAACGACGCCGAGAGCGAGATGGCTGAAATGGACGCCTGGTATGTCTTCGGTGTCGATCGCGTCGTCAACCGGCTCGAGCGCGCCACCTAGTCACGGAGTGGAGTCGCGAGATGGATCCCGTGATCTTCGTTGGTTCCGCTAACCTGGCGCTCGCGGCAGCAACCGCGGAGAGTATCGGGCTGACCCTCGGGGCGCGTGCGCTCGCGCGCTTCCCCGACGGCGAGCTTCATCTCGAGGTCCAGGAGACCGTGCGCGGGCGCGAAGTCTTTCTGGTCGAGCCCACCGGTCCGCCCGTGCATGAGCATCTGTTCGAATTGTTTATGATGGCCGACGCCTGCCGGCGCGCCGGCGCGGTTCGTTTGATCGCGATCATTCCCTACTTCGCCTATGCACGCGAGGATCGCAGGGCTACCGGACGCGACCCGGTCGGCGGCCGCGTCGTCGCCGACCTGCTTGGCGCCTGCGGGATCGAACGCGTGGTCGCCGTAGATCTGCATACCGGCTCGCTCGAGGGGTTCTTTCCCTTCCCGCTCGAGCATCTGAGCGCGGTCGGCCTGATCGCGCAAATGGCCGCTACCTCCGGCGTCCCGGCAGAGTCGGTAATCGTCTCGCCGGACCTCGGCGCGGTGAAGCTCGCCGAGCGCTATGCGCGCCTGCTGCGGATGCCGATCGCGATTGTCAACAAGACGCGTCTAAGCGGCGAGGAAGTTGAAGCAAGGGGAATCGTCGGCGAAGTCCGCGGGCGCCCGATTCTCGTGGTCGACGATATGATTAGTACCGGAGGAACGATCGCGGCCGCGGTCAAGGCCGCACTAGCCGCCGGGGCGCTTCCCGACGTCACGGTGGCGGCAACTCACGGCCTGTTTGTCGGTTCTGCCCTAAAGCGGCTCGGCGGCCTCGGGGTCAAGCGATTCATCGTTTCGGATAGCGTCGCACAGGGCCGCGAACTGCCTATCCGCGTCGTCAGCATCGCGCCACTGCTGGGTGAGGCTATCAAGCGACTGCACACCGGCCAGTCATTGGATCACCTCATCGCCCACATGTGAAGGGGGCGGGGCGCATGCGCTCCCTTGCCTCTCCTCTCTCCACCACTCACCCTGCGTCGCACCCCTTCAGGCGGCTCACGCTGCCGAGTCTAGAGGCCCTGGATCGAATCGCGCCCGGTGGTCACCGCCGCTTCGGGTGCAGGCTCGCCCCTTTCGGCGTTGGCGCGCCAACGGTCGATCGACTCCAGGTTGAAGCGCCAGTCGCTGCCAACCTTGAAGGCAGGGATCTGCTGCTTCTTCAAAAGGCGATAAATCGTCGACGGATGAACCCGCAGATAATCGGCCACTTCTTCAAGACGCATTACACGCGACATTTTGTTCGAACCTCCTACTGAACTCTGACTACTACTTGGAGTCCTCTTCGTCCTGCGCTTGGCGAATCGAATTCAGAATGAACAGGAAATTGCGCGGCGCTGAGATTTTGCCCAACAGATTCACCTGACGGAGCACTTTCAGCTCGTTCCCGGTTACCTGATGCTGGTTCAGCAACCGCCGGTCACCCGTAAACTGTTTCCACACGTGGTCCTTGGGTTTCGCCGGCGCGGGCTCCTTATGCGTGCCGATAAACGGCTTCGCCTCCGGATAGGACAGGCTGATCAGCATCTCCCGATCGAGGCCAAGGATTTCCGCGATCCGTGCCAGCAGCGGCAGCGACGGGCGGCGGCGGTCCAGTTCCAGGTATGCGATATGGGCTGGTTTGACGCCCAACTTCTCCGCCAGTTCGCGCTGGGTGAAATGCAGTTCCTGTCGCGCGTTCCTAATCACCTGGCCCAAGGTCCTGCCCGGTTTCCGGGTGGCGCTTGCACCCTTGCTCCGGCTGCCGGCGCGCCGCCCCACCCCAAGCGCATTACGCGGCGCCGTCGCCGCCTTCTCCGAAGGCTGTCCGGCCCCGGCATCGGACATATCCGAAAGTGCGTCGGTCGCCTCGAGCCGGACGTCCGAATCTTCTCTGTCGTTGAACATCAAAATTCTCCCTCGAGCATCGCGGGGCGGATTATCTAGGCCGCCAACAGCGCGCGAAGCGTCTCCAGCGTCATTGTGCGCGAAGGCTGCTCGGCCTCGTTGCGATCCTCGCTGCGGTCGATCAGGCGGCTGAGTACCCTGCGTCGCCTGTCGCCGAGACTGCGCAGACGTTCGCGAACCACCTCAGGGGTTGTCTCGGTATCTTTTGGTGAGCGATTCATTGTTACGGCTCCTGTCCAAGTGCTCTTGCTAACTCGAATTGTGCGTCTCTGCTCACTTTAAGTCAACATACTTTGCTAATCCTAAGCTAAAACTTTTCAACCATATGTGAACTGCTCAAAAAGGGGAAGACAATGTGTAAAGAATGCCAGCAGAATCTAGAGATATTGTAACACTTCTAGACATCACTTATAGCGTGGAAATTTCGTTCCTATTGGGCTTAGTCAGGCAGAAGCTTCGCTGAACCAGGCTCGGCGCAGGAGCCTCCGGTTGCGGTCGATCGATTTGCCTTGGTCTGTTCCAAGGGCGTCGAGCGATCCGTTTCTCGGACCCTTCTTGGACTACCTCGGAACAATAGGGGGCACTTTTGCGGGTCGAGAAACTGGAAAGGACAGTTTGGCGTATTTTAGAAAGGGCTCGGACTGCCGCAGAAGGGGGCTGATATCAGTCCGAAAATCAATCACGTTCGCGCGGCTGCGCTAGTCGATCCGAAGACCACTGACCCCGAAGGTTCGCAATCATCTGCTCGCCTGCCAGCGGGTATCGTGGCCATTGGCGTCCTTGCAGCTCGGCCTCCAGCCTTTTCCTC
>JASHZA010000199.1 GCA_030042765.1 Candidatus Binataceae bacterium
CACCGGGATCAACGACTTCGCGGAAATGGACGAGGCTCTCTACATTTTCGTATTGTTCTGGCTAATGATGGCCGGGCCGGGCCGCGTCAGCATCGATCATTTGATTCGACGCGCCTGCTCTCGGCGCCAAGCTTAACTTCTATTCCATTTCGCCTTTTTCAAACGTCCTACCGAATACCTAATCAAAGCAGAATAACGATGGTAAGCAGTAGCCCTTCGCGCAGGCTCACTAGCGTGGACAGCATCTGGGCCTTTTTTTGAAACTCCGCACGCGGTGAGATTTTCGTCAAGTCCCGATACCGCGACGCTCGGCTTGCTTGCTCCGCGACTAGAGGGCGCGCAGGAACGCGACCAAATCTTCCTTCTCCTTCGCCGTCAGTTTCGTGCCGTCGATCAAGTTGAAGAACTCGACCGTGTCCTCCAGGGTCAGCAGACGCCCGTCGTGCAAATACGGCGGCGAGTCCTTGATGCCCCGCAGCGGGAACGTCTTGATCGGCCCGTCGGCGCTGGCCAGCATGCCGTTGATCATCACAGGCTTGTAGAAGCGCTCCGCCTGAAGATTGTGCATCAGGTTGTCGGTGTAAAAGGGCGCCTCGTGGCAGCTCGAGCATTGCCCTTTGCCGAAAAAGATCGCCTGTCCCTGCAACTCGGCAGGAGTGGCCTTTGTGGGGTCCAGCTTCCCGAAGATGTCGAGCTTGGGCGCCGGCGGGAAGTCCAATAGTTCCTGGAATTCGGCCATGTCATGCACCTGGCTGCCGCGTTCGAGGATGTTGACGCCCTTCTTGGTGGCAATAACCGGATCGCCGTCAAAATACGCGGCGCGCTGCTCGAATTCGGTGAAGTCCTCGACCGTCTTCAAGGCCCGCTGCGATCCGAATAGCCGCTGGATGTTGACGCCGCGCAGCGAAGGCGTCTCGATGCGATGGCGGTACCACTGTGGACGAATATCGCCCACGAGGTGCGTGGCGCCGTTGGTGTGGCCGTTCGCGTGGCAATCAAAACAGGCTACGCCGCGGCTCGGTTTCTCCGAGCGCCGATCCTCGGTCTCGTTGAACTGCTGTTGCGGGAACGGTGTCACCAATAGACGCAGTCCCTCCAATTGCTTGGGGTTAAGGATGCCATTGAAGATTTCGTAGTAGTTCTCAATTGTCACCAGCTTTCCTTGAGAAGCATCGCCCAGATCAGGACGCGTGGTGAGGTAAATAGGCGCCGGGAACTCGGGCAGGAATTGATCCGGCAGGTCGAAATCCAGATCAAAGCGGGTGAGATCGCGCCCTTCCTGCTTTTTGATCTCTTCGATCTCGAAGTGCGGGAAAAGCATCCCACCCTCGGGATGGTTGGGATGAGGCAGCGGGTAAAATCCCTTCGGGAACACGTTCTTGTCGCGGATTTCCTCCGGGCTCATCGCCGCAAGGCTCTCCCAGGTCACTCCTGCTGGCAGCTTGACGCGAACACCCTCCTGCAGCGGCTTTCCGCGTGACATCGTCGCGCCCTTGGCCGGCCGGTCGCTCAGGTCGTAACGCTCCTTGAGCAGGTCGGTGTGCTTCTTTTCTATCCCCGCCTTGGCCGCAGCCATGCGTGACTTGACCGAGGCAAACGATTCCTTGATGTCCACCGGTGCGTAGCTCGTCTGCCCGCGTTGCGGGGGCTCTTGCTGCGCATATGCGAGCTTCGGAGCTATGAGTAAAACGGCAAGCGCCAGCATGGCCAAAATCTTTCGACTCATTGGTAGATTCATGCGCCTCCTGCTCCTGAAATTTGTTTAGCCGATTTCGAAAGACCGACAATTGCAGCAGAAAATATGCCAAAGGGACTTAACCAAGATTTCCTTTTTGACTTCCAATCCCAACTCGCTTTGTAGATCGAGCGGCTTTCCCCTACAAGGTTTTGGCCGATTTTGCGCCGCAGCGTTCCCGGTAGTTGCGGAAGTGGCCGGTTTCGCGTCGAGCGGGCCTTCGACGGCTGAAGATGCCATTTCCCCCATCAATTCTGGCGACACTTCTCCCTGCATCCCCGGCGTCGTCATCGAGATTTGCTTCGCTTTGCACGCGCCCTATCCCGCCGGCGATGGTAACGCCGCGATCTTTTGCAGCATGTTCCCAAAGAGCCGTCGCGTCAGGTGGCTCTCCGCCAGCAGCAACCAGTACTAGCGCGCATGTTGGATGAGCCGTCCGCCGGTCTTGACCAAGCGTTGCTGCAAGCTGGTCAGCGACCAAGTGGCGACCCGTGTTGGCAGCGCCAGCCGCCGCCAGAGGTTGCCGAGGTTATAAGCAATCAGGCTCAGCCACAGCCGCACCTCATTGGCGCGGAAGCGGTGACAGCTAAGCCGCGTCAGCGCAACCGCCTGCTTAGTCTCTTTGATCCACTGCTCGGCGGTCCCGCGCTTGTTGTAGAAGCGTACGACTGCCCGGTTGTCGAGCGCCAAGTTGGTCACGATAAAGCCCACGCGGGGGGAACAACTCTCCGCAATGGAACTCGACCTTCGCCACCACCCGCCGGGTTCTCGTCCAACTCACCGCTTGGTAGCGAAAGCTTTTGAAGCGAAACACCGGCTTGTGGCTTGGTCGTCCGACTGGCCGCGTCAACAACTCCCCAATGTTCCGCTACGGATAAGGCCGCGCCGCGCTCCAGGATTTTCTTGGAGCCGATCAGCCGGAAGGTCGCATCTTGCGCGAGGCGCGCGGCGTCGTTGACATCCGCATACCCGGCCAAGCGGCTATAGATCGACTGCCGCAGCAGGTCGGCCAGCGGCAATTGGATATTCTCTGCCGCGGCGCGAATCGAGCAGGTGTCGCTCTATGAGCACGCTCACGCCCAGACGCTCATCCAGCTCCCGCACCAGAAGCAGACCACCGTCGGAGGTCACCCGCGCCCCCTGGAAATCGACCTTCAACAAGCTATTGAAGGAGAGCTGAAAGTGCCGGTTTTGTGTTTCACCCACCGCCTCTCCACCTCCGCACTGCTCCGACCGCATCCAAACCCACGTCTATCAGGGGCTTTGCAAAATTTTACTAAATTGGTAACCAACTTGGAAAACGGAAATCCGGGTCTATTCCGTTTGCCCGGGCTTCCTCCGCGCGGCTTGATTGTGCGCGTTATCCCGGCTGCCGGGTTTGGCTGCGCCGGCCGCGCGGGTGGACCCTCGCTGCCTGGGTTCTTTGGCTTCATCCCAGACGCTCATCGCGACCCTCGCCATGTCCTTGAGGACCTCTGGGTCTGCCACAGCTTTGCTCACCACGTTCAGTCCATGGGCGACACCCATAAAGAAGCGTGCGAGCGCCCTCGGATCGAGTGTCGAGGCCAGCGAACCTTCGGCCTGAGCCTTGCGCAAAACGCCATAAATCGCCGATTCCTGCTGGCCCAGCCCTTCGGCGATCTTACGCGAGATTTCGTCTCCACTGTTCGGACACTCGAGTGAGGTATTCGTGTTGAGACAACCACGCGGAAATCGTGGATCGCTCGTGCGCCGTATAATCGAGTCAAGCATGCGCTCGATCGCGCGCCGCGGATCCGGGTCCGAAAGTTCAGCCATCAGGGGCTTTGCTACCTTTTCTCCATAGCGATCCAGCACCGCGAGGAACAGGCCCTTTTTGTCGCCGAAGGTGCCGTAAAGGCTGCCGCGGTTTATCCCGGTTGCCTCGACCAGGTCCTGAATCGACGTCGCCTCGTAGCCGCGGCGCCAGAATACCGCCATCGCGCGGTCAAGAACCTCGTCGCGGTCAAACTGTCTTACGCCCGCCATCTTTCCCGATCATCTTGGAACGCTTTTTTTTCGAAATACTGTGCTCTCCTCTTCGAAACATAACATTTCTAAACCTAAACGTCAGTATCGCTGGAATCACGACGTCGTCCTTGACTGGTCGTTCTAGAATAACTATGGTGAACCCTCGTAACCCGTTCGTGTCGCCTCTCACGGAAGCGAAGGGAACAGACCATGGACGCAACGGCCAAGGCTTCAATCCTGAACAACATGATCCGCCGGATGGGCGCCGGCGGCGCGGACATCACTACCAGGGATTGGCTCGACTTCGTCGAGGCTCAAAACGACGGCTACAAGACCGGGCCCGAGATCGGTGAGAAGGTCCCCGATTTCGCCCTGACCGATCAACACGGTCAATCCCGTGCGTTGAAAGAATTGATGGGACC
>JASHZA010000200.1 GCA_030042765.1 Candidatus Binataceae bacterium
TATTGCAGCAAGGACGGGATCGTTCCCGTGCCGGACGATCAGTTGCCCGTCGTCCTGCCCGAGATGAAGGAGTACCAGCCCTCCGGCACCGGCCGCTCTCCGCTTGCAAACGTCCCCGAATTCGTCAACACGACCTGTCCCAAGTGCGGCGGACCGGCCGAACGCGAAACCGATACCCTCGACGGCTTCGCCTGTTCTTCGTGGTACTTCCTGCGCTTCGCGGCGCCTCACTACGACGCCGCTCCCTTCGAGAAAAAAGCC
The DNA here is from genome assembly GCA_030042765.1 of Candidatus Binataceae bacterium. Lineage (GTDB taxonomy): Bacteria > Desulfobacterota > Binatia > Binatales > Binataceae > JASHZA01. Next base: position 262 of record JASHZA010000200.1, read on the forward strand.
GGCGATTACTGGCTTCCGGTCGATCTTTACGTAGGCGGCGCCGAACACGCCGTGATGCATCTGCTGTACGCGCGGATGTGGACCAAGGTGATGTTTGACGCAGGCTTGATCAAATTCAACGAACCGTTCCCGGTCCTGCGCAACCAGGGCATGATCTGGGCCGCCGACGGCCAGAAAATGTCCAAAAGCAAGGGCAACGTCGTCACGCCCGACGCGATGGTCGACAAGTACGGCGCCGACGCGCTCCGCCTGTGGGAACTCTTCATGGGCCCCTTTGAGGAGGCTACCAACTGGAACGAAGAAGGCGTCGTCGGCACCGCCCGCTACCTGACGCGCGTCTGGACACTCGTCCGCCGCTTCGTCGAAGCCGGATGCCCCGACGGCAACCCCAGCGCCGAGACCCTCAAGCGGGCCCACAAAACCATCCGCACCGTCACCGATCACGTCGATCGGATGCGCTTCAACACCGCGCTTGCCACGCTAATGGATCAGTTGAACTACATCCAGAAGCTCGCGCCCGCCGAGATGGGCCGTTTCGTCGCCGAGACCTACGTCCTGATGCTCGCGCCGATGGCGCCCTATATCGCCGAAGAACTCTGGCGCGCCCTCGGCCACGACCAATCTATCCATCTCGAAGCCTGGCCGAAGTTCGACTCCGAACTGACCCGCGACGAGATGGTCACCGTCGTCGTGCAGGTCAACGGCAAAGTCCGCGACCGTCTCGAAGTCCCCGCGGGCATGGGCGAGGCGGCGAACACCGAGGCTGCCCTCAAGAGCGATGCGGTCCTCAAGCATCTGGGCGGCAAGCCGCCGAAGAAGGTCATCTACGTCCCCGACAAGCTGGTCAGCATCGTGGCGTAGATCCGCCTGAGCCGCCCCGCTAGCGCCGTTCTGCCCGTGCTTGAAGCTTTGACGCTGGCCGTGCGATTGTCGGGGCATTCCCTCCAGGTGAAAGGCGGCGTCCGAAAATGGCCGATGAACTCAAGGTCGAACGTTCTCAGAATTTCGTAACGCTCTCGCTCAACCGTCCCGAAAAACGCAACGCGATCAATCGCGCCGTGATCGAGGCGTTCGACGGCGCCCTCGCCTCCGTCGAGGCCGACAAAAACATCCGCGCCGTCATCATCAGGGGCGAGGGACGCGGCTTCTGCTCCGGCCTCGACCTCCGCGATATCGAACAGATGGGCGCCGGCGGTCTCACCTTCGAGAAAATTATCCGCCGGCTCCAGGCTCTGCCCGTCCCCACCATCGCCGCCGTGCACGGCGAGGCGCTGACCGGCGGACTCGTGCTCGCCCTCACCTGCGACCTCCGCATCGCCGCCGAAGGCGCACGGCTCGGGATGACTCCGGCGCGCATCGGTTATCTCCCGACCTACTGGATCTTCCGCAAATTCGTCGAAACCGTCGGCCCCGCCAACACCGCCGAGATCATGTACCTCGCCGATCCCGTTGACTCCGCGCGGGCGCGCGAGATGGGACTCGTGCACAAAGTCGTCCCAGACAACAATCTCGGCGCCGCCGCCACCGCATGGGCCGAGAAAATCGCCGGTAACGCCCCACTCTCGGTCCGCGCGATGAAGCAGATGATTTCGCGCGTCATCAGCGAGGCCTTCGAGGTCGATCACAAGGACCTCGACGAACTCGGCAACAAGGTCCGCACCTCCCAGGACGCCAAAGAGGGCGTGCGCGCGTTCCTCGAAAAGCGCAAACCCGTATGGCGCGGGGAATGACGCGCCCGCCCGCGCTGCACCTGCTTGAAGCGCACGTTGGGGCCGTGCGATTGTCTCCGCTGAAGCTTTGCGAAGGAGTTTTTTCCGATGGCTGACGATGTACTTATAGTCGAACGCCGCGACAACTACGCGACGATCACCTTAAACCGCCCCGAGAAACGCAACGCCCTCAACGAGCCCCTGATGAAGGCGCTCGACGCCGCCATCACCTCCTTCGAGGACGACAACGAAATCCGCGCCGTCATCGTCCGCGGCGCCGGCGGCAGTTTCTGCTCCGGCATTGACCTTGCCGAGGCCGAACGCCTCGAGGGCGGCCACAGCCCGGTCAACATCGAGCGCGTCTTCCATCGCCTCGCCAATGTGCCCGTCCCCACGATCGCCGCGGTCCAGGGCGCCGCTCTGGCCGGCGGATGCGAACTCGCGCTCCATTGCGACATCCGCGTCGCCGCCGAAGACCTTCGCATGGGAATGTCGGTCGCGCGCGTCGGCCTCGTCGTCCCCTACGACTTCATCCGCAAGCTCATCGAGGTCATCGGCGCCGCCAACACCGCGCAGATCCTCTATACCGCCGAACCGGTCGACGCGAATCGCGCCGTCCATATGGGGATGGTGCACGAAGTAGTCCCTAACGCGAAACTCGGCGAGGCCGCCGTGACCTGGGCCGAACGCGTGTCCGCCAACGCTCCCCTCTCGCTGCGGACGATGAAGAAAAGTATGCGCCGGGCGCTCAGCGGCGCTTTCACCACCTGGCACGACGACGTTCTCGAGATGGCGCGGAACGTCCGCCTGAGCGAGGACGCCAAGGAAGGCATTCGCGCCTTCCTCGAAAAGCGTCGCCCCAAATGGAAGGCGAAATAGCGGCATAGACATATAAAAGCATGAAAGAATAGGACAGCCCCTATAAGAGAAAGTTTTTTGAGGAGATATCGTCTCTTAAATCTCATTTGCTAGACATAAGTTAAAACTTCTTGCTAGCGTCGCCATCCGAGAAGGGGGACCGTTTCATGGATGGTTTAACGGCTTTCCGACGCGCATGTGCCGTTTTGGGTCTTATCGCCTCGTTCGCTCTTCTTCTCACCGGCACCTCAAATCTGGCATTCGCACAAACCGACCATAGTCAATCGACTGCATGGGCCGCCGCCGCGATCGCCCACGCCCACCGTATGAGCGAATTTCGCGACGCCGGTACAGGAACTCAGCCAGATCCTCCCGTGATTCCCGAATTCGAGCTCGACCTCGACTCAAGCGGGGCAGTGGCGACTTATCAGCCCGGGGGAGCCACCATCACCAGCCAGAACCCCTTCTTCCAAAACCTCGGCACCAACGGCAGGACCTGCTTCACCTGCCATCAGCCGCAGACCGGGTGGACCATCAGCGCGCAATCCGCCGAGTCTCGTTTCGATCAAAACGGCGTCAATGATCCGTTGTTTCGCCTCGTCGATGGAGCTACGTGCCCGAGCGACGACATCTCGACGCCGGCAGCCCAACGCACTGCCTTTAGCCTGTTGATTACTAAGGGGCTGATTCGAATCGGCCTGCCGATGCCCTCGCCTACCCAGTTCGAGGTCGCCTCGGTAAACGACCCTTACGGCTGCAACACCAATGGAACGACCGGACTAACCAGCCCGACCAGCGGCATCGTCTCGGTCTATCGCCGTCCGCTGCCTGCCACCAATCTGGGCTTCCTGAGCACCATCATGTGGGATGGCCGCGAGCCCAGTCTCGCCCATCAGGCCCTCGACGCCACTCTGGGCCACGCCCAAGCCAACCCTCCTGGACCGTCAGCGGCACAACAGGCTCAGATCGTGGCTTTCGAATCGGGGGTGTTTACCGCTCAACTATTCGACGAGGATGCCGGCCTCCTGCTCGCTCCTCCGTCCACTCTGTTTCTGACCATTCCGATTCCCAACTCATCTCCGCTCTCGTGCACCTCGGCTAGCCTGGTGCAAACCGGAGGACCGTTCGCGCTCGCAGATCTGCTTCCGGACTTCTTTATCGGCATCAACGATCCACTCAATCAGAATCCCTGCGGGACCGTCTTCACCTCCAATATCTTCGACCTCTATGACAATTGGCCGAACCTGACGGGAACGGACGATCAAAGCGACCAGCGTAAATCGATCGCACGTGGCGAGGCCGTATTCAATACCAAACCAATCACTATCACCGGCGTAGCCGGCCTTAACGACGTGTTGGGTAAGACCTCGATCGCGGGAACATGCGGCACCTGTCATGACACCCCGAACGTCGGCGACCATTCTATTAAGGCGCCCCTGAATATCGGAATAGCGGTCGCCAATCCGGGCCCGCCTGCGCTCGACATCTCCGGCCTGCCTGTATTCGAGTTGCAATGCACCTCGGGTCCGTTGGCGGGAAACACGTATTACGTCACCGACCCCGGGCGCGCCCTGATCAGCGGTAATTGCGCCGACATCGGCAAGGTCAAAGGCCCAATTCTGCGCGGACTTGCGGCGCGCGCTCCCTATTTTCACAACGGCTCGGCCGCGACGCTCGACGATGTGGTGAACTTCTACGACGACCGCTTCGCAATCGGTTTCACCGATCAGGAAAAGCAGGACCTGATGAATTTCCTGAAAGCGCTCTGACCGCCCCCTCTTCCGCCCTCCCCACTTTGTCTCGCACCAAGGGGAGGGCCAGCGCGCCTACGGGCGGATCGCCACAACCACAGGCGGTAGTCGACAAGCTCATGTTTTCAGCGCGACGCGCCCGGCGATCAGCCGGCGGCCAGTTTGGCCTGGCGGGCGAGGACCCGGCTCCGCAGCGGCTCGCAGGTCAGGGATCTCTCCGCCCCCGCCTGACATCCGCGCGCCGAAACGATTCCGCGCCCGCCTATGCGGCGCTCTTATTGGATATCGGACCGCACTGAGTGCAACGAGGCACGGCGAGCGCCGCGTCCAGGCCGATCAAGGCCATCCAGACGAACACCCACGCGCCTAAGGTCAGGCCGGTCAAAATCACATGCAGCAAAAAGTTGGACTTTTCCGCGACCGCCGACGCTTCTCCCCCGCACCGCTCGCAAAAGCGGCTCACCCCTATCTGAGCCATCTTCGCTAGCCCCCTTCTGTAGCCGATATACTCCAAGGGCGGTCAAGCAGTAAGCCGTTTTTGTTATAGCCGCATAATCAACCGGGCGCGCCCGCTTCGCTCGCCCACCGCCTCATCGATTCGACTTCCCGGCGTTCGGCTAGGCGCCGGCAGCAGCTTTCACCCTTCCAGTGTCGATGCCCGGTGCGAGCGCTCTCTCCTCTCCACGAGGATTCTGTTGCAAGCCAGCTGGCGGAGCGCCCAAACGGCGCGTAGCGAGCAAGCGAGTGTTGATCCTTGACGCGGCTCGGCAGACTCGCCCGCTCGGCTTCGCAAGCGAAACCTGATCGAGCTGCGTCAAGATGCGCCAAGCGGCGGGCACCGCGAGCATCAAGTCCGGGTTGCCTGGATCTCTTCTGATTCTTGACTGATCGTTCCAAACCTAATAAGTTCGGTCCCATTTCCGGCGGCAGATTGTTAGGAGGCTTCCGATGAGCACCCCACGGGTCGATCTCTACACCGCCTCGACGCCCAACGGCTGGAAAGTTTCGGTTTACCTTGAAGAGATCGGACTGCCATACACCGTTCATCCCATCGATCTCGGCAAGGGTGAACAGAAGACTCCGGAATACCTCCGAATCTGTCCGAACGGACGCATCCCCGCGATCGTCGATCGAGCAAACGACGATTTTGCCGTCTTTGAAACCGGTGCGATTCTTCACTATCTGGCGCGAAAGACGGGTAAGCTGATGCCCAGCGATGACAAGGGCGAATCGCGCGTGATGCAGTGGCTGATGTTTCAGATGTCGGGAATCGG
>JASHZA010000201.1 GCA_030042765.1 Candidatus Binataceae bacterium
TACTTCGGCGAGGAACCCGACGTCTACGCCATCGTCAAAGGGTTGACGCCCGAATTCGATTATCCGCGCGGCAATGACAACGTCTACGACTTTTACAAGGGTAACGGCGGCGTGCCCGTCAGCGGCTTCTGGCGGCGTCTCCTCTTCAGCATCTACTACCGCGATATCAACCTGCTCGTGACCGAGAACATTGTCGATGGCAGCCATATCCTCCTGCGCCGTAATATTAACGACCGCATCAACGCCCTGGCGCCGTTCCTCAGCCAGGACCGCGATCCCTATATGGTCGTCCATGACGGCGGACTCTATTGGATCGTCGATTGCTACACCCTGAGCGACCATTACCCGTACTCGCAGCGAAACGGCGACCAGATCAATTACATTCGCAATTCGGTCAAGGCCGTGATTGATGCCTATACCGGCGATACCACCTTCTACGTGGCCGACGCCGAGGATCCCGTGATTCGCACCTGGCAGCGGATCTTTCCCGAAATGTTCAAGCCGATGACCGAGATGCCGCCCGATTTGCGCGCTCACGTGCGCTACCCGGAGGACTTCTTCCTGATCCAGGCGGATATCTACCGGACCTACCACATGACCGACCCGGCCGTTTTCTACAATCGCGAGGACCTCTGGTCCTTCCCGCGCGAGAACTACGAGGATACCAGCGGGCCGATGCATCCCTATTATGTGATCATGCGGCTGCCCGGCGAGAAAAACGCCGAGTATATCCTGATGCTCCCGATGGTGCCGCAGGGACGCGACAACATGATCGCCTGGCTCGCCGCCCGCTGCGACGGCGCCGACTACGGCCATCTCTTCGAGTTTTCCTTCTCCAAGGACAAGCTCTTTTACGGTCCTTTCCAGATTCAGGCGCGCATCAACCAGAATCCGGAAATCTCCCAGCAATACTCGCTGTGGAACCAGATGGGCTCGAAGGTGATCCTGGGTAATCTGCTGGTTATCCCCGTTGAGGATTTCCTGCTCTACGTCGAGCCGCTGTATATTCGCGCCCAGGACGGCCAGTTGCCCGAACTTAAGCGCGTGCTCGCCTCCTACAGCGACCGCACCGTGATGGGCGACAACCTCGATTCGACGCTCGACGCGCTATTTAAGGGTCCCGGCGCCGGCGCTCCCGTCATCGCCAAAGCCTCGGCGCCTGCTGTCCAGGTCGCCGCCGCGCAACCGCTTCCCCCCTCCACTAACGTTCCACCCGGCCTGCGCGACGCCGCCGATCACTACAATCGCGCCTTGAAAGCCCTGCGCGAGGGCGATTGGCCCGAGTTCGGCTCCGAGATGCAGAAGCTAGGCCAGCAGTTGGGGCAAGCCGACGGTTCGATCAAACCATAGGGTGAATATTGAGTGAAAAAACGCTGACTAGCGTATTTTAGCAGATAATAGCCCTCACGTCTGGAGTGAAATTCGAGGGTGAGCGAGAATTCCTGTGGATTACCTTCGCGTCAGCGATGGAGCACACGGGGGCGCCCTCCGTTCCCAATGCAACGAGCTTGGGCGTCACGTTCTCACCGCAGCCCAGGGAACGGCTTTCATCGCGATGTGGCAGTCCCCGCGAGATTCGGGGGCCATTCAACTCCCCGCCGGTCCCCGATGGCAGGGTGCCCTCAGCGCGATAATCTCGATGGTCGACCGCCTGATCGAGTCATCCGCCGGCGCCGATACTTCGATCCATCTCGATTCCGTTCAACTCGTGCCCATCTTTCTGGGCCTCGTCGATCGCGACGAACGTTTGCACGCCGTTGCAGTCCGGCGCAGATCCGTACTCACCAGCATCACCGTCATCATCGTGGCGCCTCACGGGCGCGCGCTCGACCAGCTCGAGGCACTCGCCCATCTCGCGGCTGATCGCCTCCTCGATATAGTCGGTGCACCCGATCGGATTCGGCAGCACACCTTCTGGCGGCGCCGCGCGCTTACCGCCAACTATCGCGTGGCGCGCGAGACAGCCGACCGGGTCCAGGCGGGTGTCGAACGGCGGCGCCTTGATGAAGCGGTGGCGGCCGCCTCGCGTCTGCGTCCGCACAACCGTTTTGCCGGACTCGGTCCGATCGCCGCTCGTTTCGGACCATTCGCCGAGTGGTTGGTCGCAATCGCCGGCGATAATGGCCTTCGGATCGCGGCTGCCTCCGCAGCACTCACCGTGCTTCCCCCGCTTGATGGCGAGAGCGCGATCGCGGACGGCTTTCGCCGGAAGTCGACAATCCTGCGCGTGCGCGATCGATCGCGTTCCGCTGTTTACCATGAGGATCGTCTTTTCGCGCGATTTGCTGCATACGTTTGCGTGCCTTTCGAATGCGGTGCTTTTGCGCTCGCCGCGAGTGAGCCAATCGAACCTTCAGCTGTTGCTGCTCTGGAAGCGCTCGCTCTCCGAGTCGATCCGCTGGTGCGTGCATGGCTCGCCGAGGCGGCGGCCGAGCGATTGCGCCGCCTGGTACACAACCTCGGGTTGCGAATATTCGGTGCGATCGACCTCGAGCGCGCTCGCATTGCGCGCGACCTCCACGACCATCAGGCCCAGCTGCTTTCAGCCTCGCGAATCGCGATCGAGGCCGGACCCGAGCAAGCGCGCGGCGTCTTCAAGCAGCTCGAGAACGATTTGCGCCTGCGCGTACGAGAATTGCGCCCCGCCACGCTCGGCCGCTCGACGCTCGAGCAGGCGCTCCGCACCGAGCTCCGCCGCCTCGCCGGCGCAACGATCACCGGCAGGCTAACCGGCGCAGAGTGGATGGGTGCGCTTAGCCGGCCAGTGCAACAGTTGTGCTTCCAGATTTCGCGCGAAGCGCTTTCGAACGTGCTGCGGCATTCTGAAGCCACGCATGTCGAGATCGGAGTCGAAAAGCGCGGCGGTCATGCACTGCTTACGATCTGCGACAATGGCAAAGGAATGATTGGCGAGAGCAGCCGCCGCAACGGGATAGGATTAGGCGGACTCGGCGAACGGCTCGCACTGATGGGCGGTAAACTGCGGATCGATTCCCGCCCGGGGTCGACCCGGATTATCGCGGAAATCCCGGAGCCCGCATGACCTCGAGCGAGAAAGTCCGCGTGATGCTCGTGGACGATCACGGGATTATGCGCGCTTCGCTGCGCGCCTTGCTCGAAAAAAACGGACACGAGGTTGTCGCGGAAGCGGCAACGGGCGAGGAGGCATTGGCGCTTGCCTCCAAGCTCCGTCCCCCGGTCGTCCTGATGGACCTGGAAATGCCCGGGACTGGCGGTCTCGCCGCCATCCATCGGCTGAGCAAGCTCTCGCCCGGGTCCAAGGTACTGATCCTTTCAGCGCATGACGACGAGGAATATGTCCTTGAGGCGATGACAATCGGCGGTGTTGCCGGTTATCTGGTGAAGGGTGACGCGCCGGAGGAATTGCTGGGTGCGCTGCGCGCCGTCAGCTCCGGCAAACGTTACCTGAGCCCGTCGATTACCCCGATCGTCCTTGGCCGGCTCAATCAGACGCGTCCCGGGCGAATCAACAATTCAGCTTTGACCAGGCGAGAGCGCGAGGTGATGCGTCTGATTGGCGAAGGCAGCAGCGCGAAAGACATCGCCCACACGCTTGGCATCAGCCCCAAGACCGCGCAGGTACATCGCGACAACCTCAAGCACAAGCTCGGGCTGCGCACGACGGCGGATATGGTGCGCTGGGCGATCAAACACAAAATCGTGCGACTGAATTAGGAATCGTCGCGGCGAGGGGTGCCCCTTTGCCACAATCAGTGTGTGAAGCTTGTCCTGGCCGAGATTTCCTTCTGCGGTAGCTCATGACGAGATGGGCGTGCGAAGCGGCGCTGCTCGTCCGCGGTCAGCAGCCGCCTGAGTGTTGCTGTCTGCTTCACGGTGCCGATCAGGTTCCCGCTCTGCCGGTCGTATACTTCGACCACATTCCGATAGACCATGCGGCTCGAATCGACCAGGGTAAACCGACACGTATAGTCGTAATGCAGCTCAGTGTCGTCGGATTCGTAATGCACTATCGCCTCCACGGGGCTCGAGACGCGTGCTCTCGGCTTGCCCAGGATTCGTTGGCTGCGTGAACTGTACAGTTCACCGGCGATAAACACGGTATCGCCCTGCCGGCCAAAGATTATGCTCGCGCGATCAGGGTTTTCTCCACTTAAGAGGCCCGGTCTCACGCTTCGTAAAGTGCTATGCGTATATCCGCCCCAGAATCCAACAAAATCGAGGCTGGCTTTGGGTAACTCCAGGACATTCGATTCCGAACCGTCAGCGGCGAACGGCAAAGTCGAAGGGACGAGCCCGAGCGACTGAGTATACGCAAATGCGAGCGTCGGCGACGTTCCCCGACTGGGCGGTGAGAAGCGATTCACGGCAAGGCCGCTGCTGGGACCCATTGCCGATTTGAAAACCATCGCAACGCCAAGGATTAGCGCAGCGGCCAATCCTGCAACGTATGCTAGGCGTTGTTCGTTCATCCGGACCTCAAAAGAAACCGATCTGCTCGAGGTTCCACTTTCCCAGCCGAAGTGGTACTAAAGGATCGTTGGGCAGCAGAGCCCGCGGAGGGATCGCAATGCAAGGAAAAGGCGTGCATCATCTCGGCCTGGCAACGCTCGATATAGACCGTACTATCGACTTTTACACCCGGAACCTCGGTTGGAAAGTCGCCTGGTGCGACGTTCTCGAGCCGCCCGAGGGCGGCCGCATCAAGCATGCTTTCATGGATACCGGCGACGGTACGCTGGTCGCCTTCATGGCGCCGGAGAAGGTGCCCGGTATCCCTACCGAGTTCAAAACTGACATCAGCAGCGCTCAAAATCTGCCACAGGCCTTTTATCATTTCGCCTTCGAGTGCAGCTCGCTCGAGGAGCTCGAAGCCCGGCGTGAGGACCTCGCGAAAAAGGGCATCGACGTGACTCCGGTGGTGGACCACGAATGGTGCCGTTCGATCTATTTCAACGATCCAAACGGCCTCCTGCTCGAGTACTGCACGAGCGTGCGCGAGTTCAATGAGGACGACAAGATTATGAAGCATCGGGTACAGCCCGGGCCGATGGTCAGGGACCCCGAGGACGCCCGAAAGGTGATCGCCAAGCTAATGGGCCGTGAGGCGCCGAAGGCCAAGGCGGTCTGAACGCACTCGACGGCCTGTCAACGAGCGGCGAGCCCAAGGCTCGCCGCTCGTTTGTTATATGAGAAGCAGGATGATCGCATAAACTCCGGAACCTCCCAAAAACCACCAAAAGCGACCCTCGTCTCCACTGGGCAATTCTTCGTTCATGCTCGTCATCACCACACCACCCGCAACGAACGCGAATAGCCGCGATATCGCGGCGTGCGGTATTGGTGCGGTGGAGGCGACCAGCCAGCCGATCAGGACACTGGCCGAGAGTATCCACCACACCCACCGAACATAGGCTCGTCCGTGCTCGCTAACGAGCGTGTGTCCCACGACCGCCAGGTGCAATCCCATCGCGGCGGCATAGAGTCCCAGTGAACGCTCGCCTTCCTCGGCAATTTCCACCAGCAGGTACCCGATGAGCCAGCTGTACAGGGCGAATCCAGTAGTTTCTAGCCAAAAAACTGCGGTATTCTCCCAACGCTCGGCCTGCTTTGCAGACGAGGTCAGGACGATGCGATCGAGTCCGTAAAAGAACACGAAGCCGAGCAGGGCTACGATGTAAATCCGCCGTTCGGCGAACATCAGATCTTCCGTGGCATTTTCGAGCAATCTCTGCTGGTGGGTACTCAACTCAGGCAGGATGTCGAGAA
>JASHZA010000202.1 GCA_030042765.1 Candidatus Binataceae bacterium
GGCGTTCGGCGCCTTTCAGGATTTGGGTCACGAGCGGCTCGAAGTCTATTCGCTGGTACCAGACCTCCAACGGGCTCATCCGCGCAAAGCGCGCCATGTGCTCGCGGTAGGAGCGCGCGGCGCAGTGAACAGCAGCTTCGCGGTCCTTGACTTTGAAGCCCGCTGCCAGCCCCGCCACGCTCACGCTGGCGACGAGCCGCTTGAGATCCCACTCCCATGGTGCGGGGAGAGTTTCATCAAAGTCGTTGACGTCGAAGATAAGGTTGCGCTCGGGTGTGGCAAAGGCGCCGAAGTTCATGATGTGGCAATCGCCGCCGGCCTGGACGCGAATTTCGGTCTTCGGCGTATGCGCCATATCGTACGCCATCATGGCGGCTGCACCCCGCATGAAGGTAAACGGCGACTCCAGCATTCGGCCGTAACGAATCGGCAGCAACCTGGGAATTCGGCCTTTATCAGAATCGATCAACAAAGCGATCGGATCCGGCCGATCGTTCGCAGCCTTCCAGCCGGAATGGCTCTTGCGAGAAACTCTGCTGCGCAGTGCGCGTCCCGCTTCGAACCGTTCGACTCTCGGACGCATTGGGGTTCGAGAACCTTCCGAGGGGACTCCTTCCGGGTTATGTCTCATCGTGCGGTCTCTAAACTCCACTCGCGGAGATCGACCACTTGTACGGCGGCGACCCTCACCCTTTCCCGACGCTCGTTGTGCCTGTGGTATGAATGCGTCGCTCGTCTATCGCGGCGACCGCTTGGCGCAGAGTATCGAAGATATGATCGGCGCCAATGACGTCGCTCAACCGGTGGCGGCGTAGATCTGCCAGCAGCGACGGTTCGGCGTGTACCACTACGAACGGGACACCGCGGCGGCGCAATTCATCGAGTAGCTCTCGCAGCACCCGGGCAGCCGAGTAATCGATGTTGGTGATGGCGCCAGCGTCCACCACCAGACAATTCAGCGGCGTCGGAGCTCCTTCAACCAACCCCCGTAAATCATCCGCGAAACGGCCCGCGTTCGCATAGAAGAGGTCGGCGCCGAATTGAAAGACCAAAAGGCCGGGCGCGCTCAGCGCGCCCGGTACGGCCGGTATCGGCCGCCAGAGCCCAGCCTCCTCGACCAGCACCGCCGTGTGCGGTCGATAGCTGTGGCCTACGTGTCGAAGCAAAGACAGCACTATGGCGAGCAAAATACCCTGCTCAACGCCGATCAAGACCACCACTGCCGCGGTGGTAACTGCCAGCCTGAACTCGCCCGGGCTCTCGCTGCGAATCTCGCGCAAGCCGCGCAGGTCGATCAAACCCACAGCGATTGTGAATACGATGGCTGCGAGCACGCACCGGGGCAGATAGCGTATCGGGCCGGAGAAAAAGAGCAGCACGAGGGCGACGACCCCGGCTGTAACGAGGTGCGCAAACTGGCTTCGGCCGCCGGAGCTTTCCACCATCGCGGTTTGCGTAGGGCTGCCGTTCACCACAAACGCGCCGCTGAGTGCCGCCGCCGCGTTGGCCGCCGCCAGGCCGATCAGGTCGGCATTCTCATCAAGCGTTTGCCGGTGGCGCGACGCGTAGGCGCGCGCCGTCGCAGAGCTTTGCGCGACGATCACCAGGAAGCACGAAGCCGCCACAGAGATCAGCGCCGGAATCTCGTGCGCACTGAAATAGGGAAGGCCGATTGATGGAAAACCTCCGGCGAGCGGCTCGATCAGAGCGATGCCGTGTCGCGAGAAGTCGAATCCCGCACTTGCCGCGATCGCCCCGACCACCGCGAACAGCGATCCGGGCATCCGCGGCGAGACTCTGCGCAAGGTGAGAACGAACGCCACCATCGCTGCTGCAAGGCAAAGCGTCGGCACATGCAAGTGAGGCAAACCACGGGCCACTTGGACTATCTGTTCAACCGTCCGGTTGGAACTAACGTTGAGTCCGAGCATCTCGCCGAGCATCGCGATGCCGACCTGAAAGCCGACCCCAGTGAGAAAACCGACCAGCACCGTCTGCGAAAGGAAGTCCGCAAGAAAACCGAGCTCGAATATCCGAGCCAAAAGAAGGAATGCGGCCGCCAGTAACGCCACCATTCCGGCCAGCGCGACATAATGCTCGCTGGCGACGGGCGCCATACCTGACAGACGAGCTGCGAGGATGGCCGCAGTCGCCGAATCCGCTGCCACGACCAGGTAGCGCGAAGAGCCGAGCAAGGCGAACGCCACCACCGGCAGCAGAAGTGTGTATAGCCCTGTGACTACAGGCGTGCCGGCTATTCGCGTATAGCCCAGTACCTGCGGAATGTTCATCGCGGCCAGCGCGAAGCCGGCTAACGCGTCGCGCGTGGCTCCGGAGCGGTCAATCGGCAGGATGCCACGGAACAGCCAGGGGCGGCCCTTTCTATCTTGAAGGTTTTCCCGCATCAGAACGCGACCAGGGCCATAGAGCGGGGGTTCTGTAATTCAGCGATTATCGCGCTTGCCGCGTTCTCGAAGACCCCGCCTGAGATGGTCCCGGACTTCTTCAGACCCTCAGGAGCGGCGGGTGCCGCCGTCGCTCCAAACCAGAGATTCCTCGCGCATCTCTATGCGCACTAGCTTCCAGTTCACGCGAATATCATCCGCCTCTCCCTCGACCATGAGTTCAAAAAGCCCCTGGTCGAGTTCAGTTTGCGGGCGTGCCAGCAGTTGCATAAATGCGCTCGCAGCCTCATCTGTCTCCAGCATCCGCGGCTGCCATCGACCGAACACTTTCGGATTGTTCGCGTACTCATCGGTCATGCGCGTGCGGACAAACGGTAAGAGTATGCAGAAGGCGGTCACGAACTTCGCGTTCTGACCGAGATTGACCCCAAGGACTCGCGGCAGTTGAAGCACACCCCAATTGCTGATCGCGTAACCGGGGACCGAGACTCCTGGATCAATCGCCTGCCGGGAGGAAACGTAAACGAGCTGCAATGGTTCCTTATGATAGACCGCCTCGCCCGCCCATAGATGCGTCATCGCCAGAAAGCCGTCGATCTTGGTGTCCAGCACCAGCCGTGATTCCTGCAAGTTGTCGATGAAGTGCTGCCGAACGCGCGCACGCCGCATCGCCAGCGGCTCCTCGGGAATCTCGCGCAGAGCGCGCCCGAAAGAATATCCCTTCTCCGTAAGGCCCGAGTTGCAGATCAGAAGATTCGGCGGCTGGCCGCCCATCTGCTCGATGACGTAGGAGCGAGTCGCCCAAAGGTCACCGAGGTTGGTGACGTCGGCCTGGACCGGGAATGCCTCGACGCCGGAGTTACGCAGCACCTGCACCAGGTCGAAGCCGTCGGCATAGCTTTGGTGGAAATGGACGCCGACGGCCTTGGCCCCGTTGAGCCCTGCCGCGAGTGCGAAGGCCTGGCCCAGCCCGCCGTCCTTGCCGGCGCCCGTTATCAGAACCCGTTTGCCGGCTATTGCTTTTCGAAGATCGTCAGCGAAGCGGAACTTGTCGAGTTGCACTGTGAAGGCCATGATGTTTCCCACCTAGAGCGCGATGGCGGTCGAACCGAGAATTAACATACCAGGGAGACAATTCGCCAAAGGCGCGGTTCCCGAAGAGTGTCGTAAAGGCTGGGGGACGTGGCTCGCCGCGCGGGTGGCGAGGCGAAGGGAGGGCCAATCCCTCGAAATCGCGTAAAGGGAGGTGGGGGGCGGGCCGCGGAGCGATGTTCGGTCGGGTCTGCGGGGGGTGAAGGATTTCACCCTGCACAGCAGGGCTACCTTATAGTATGGGTATGAAAGAACCATGCGCGGAGGGTCAGGCGCGGGTTCGAGCCGGTCCCGACGGCACGGGATGGGGGCGGGTGATCGCGCATGCCGACATGGACG
>JASHZA010000203.1 GCA_030042765.1 Candidatus Binataceae bacterium
AGTTGGTCGAGCATCGCCAGCTCCTCGGCGATGCGCACCGGATTGTTCATCGAAACCAGCGGTCCCAGCACCGCGATCTTCGCCCGGCGTACCACCTGACTCAGCGCCCCGGCAAACACCGTGGCGTTCGGCGTTTGCAGCAGCGGGGTGTAATGATGCTCCGAGCAACTCACCCAATCGAAACCTAACTCGTCAGCGAGCTTCGCCTGTTCCAACGCAACGTCTACCGACTTAAGCCCGACCTCCGAGCGATACAGGCCCGGCGGTGTGGGCCATCCCGGATACCTGAATGGCTCAGCCGACAGATAGCTGTTTGTGCAAAAGAAAGACGCCTTCATGGCTTTGCCTCCGCCGCTGCGTCTCTAGTGTTCGCATTTTTTGCCCTCGACGGCCCGACTTCCTCAATAGCCGCGTCGCTTTGGTGGACTCTCCATCATCTCCTGATTCATATCAAGACGCGGTATCCGGGGACGATTCATCTGGATGATACGCTCGCAGAGGCCACGGCATCGTCCATGGCCTGTACTTCGACGATTTTTCGAAATTATTCCTTGGATTGGGGCCGGATCTAGCGATTTCGAATAGCCGCTTCGGGCAACGACGGGGCTCTCGTGGCGAGCTTTTCGCCGGGTGTTCCGCAAATGTTCGCAACCCGCGGCTTTGGGCAATGGATGAGCTGATGAAGCGCTCATTTGCGTGTGCGAAAAGCGGCAAGCGGAGTATTCTACGCAAACACCTGAAGCTCGGCGATTGGACTTCAGCGCCGCAGCCGGCAATCGGTCCGGCGAAAGGAGGCACGAATCTTGGGGCGTCTCCAGGGGAAGGTCGCATTTATCACGGGATCGGGATCGGGAATCGCGCGAGCGGCGGCGCGCTTGTTCGCAATGGAAGGTGCGAGCGTCGCGATCGCGGAATTGAAGCCGGAGTTGGGACGCGCCTGCGAAGCCACTGTTCGCGACTCGGGCGGTGATGCGGCCTTTATCGAAACCGACGTCACCAAAGAGGAGAGCGTCAGGAGCGCGATCGAGCAGACGGTCGGCCGTTTCGGCAAACTGGATATACTTTACAACTGCGCGGGAGGATCTATCGTCCAGGATGCGCCCGTGACCGACGTCGATATGTTCGTGTGGCAGCACACGATGTCGCTGGATCTGCTGGGAACGTTTCATTGTTGCCGTCACGGCATCCCGCAACTGATCAAGAACGGCGGCGGCGCGATCGTGAACATGTCGTCGGTGGCGGCGCTGCGCGGCTTTCCCGCGCATGTGTACGTTGCCGCGAAAGGCGGGATTATCTCGTTGACGCGCGCGCTGGCGGGTCAGTATGCGAGGAGCGGGATTCGCGCCAACGCGATTTGCCCGGGATTGGTCAAGACCGAGCGGGTGCTGCAACGCTTCGGCAACCCGGATGATCCGAATTCGGGATCGCCGCAGGCGCAGGCGATCAAGGGGCAATTTCGGCGCTATCCGTTTTCGGTCGGTGAACCGGAAGATATCGCGCGAATCGCATTGTTCCTGGCCTCCGACGAGGCTCGGATGATCACCGGCGCGATAATTCCGGCGGATGGCGGACTGTCGGCATACTAGGGCGGGCGGCTACAGGACCTGGCGCACACCGCTATCCGACGCGAGATCGTCGAAATGCGAACTCTTCCCGCTAGGCGGTTGACCTCGATGTTCGGCTTCGCGCCGGCCGGTCGGAGGACTATGAGATGACGCTCAGCAAGACACCGTGCGGTATCGCAATTCCGCAGACCTTCGCCCGCTCGCCGATCGATTTACAACTGGTTCGCGAGTTTCTTTCAAAAGCGGAAATGCTCGGATACGAGAGCCTTTGGGTTCAGGAGCAAATCATTTCCGACGCTCCGATCCTGGAGCCCGTCACTCTGCTGACGTACGCCGCCGCGCTCACCTCGAAATTGCGCCTGGGCACCTCTGTGCTGCTGCCTGTGATTCGCAATCCGGTGCAATTGGCCAAAAGCCTGGCCACGCTCGACCAACTGAGTCAGGGGCGGCTGATCGTCGGCGTCGGAATCGGTGGTCCCCACGTGCCCGAAGCGGTCTTCGGCGTTTCGCGCGAACGCCGGGCCGGTCGCTTTGTCGAGGGGCTCCAGGTCATGAAGGTGTTCTGGACGCAGCCGAGGGCGACGATGAGCGGAGAGTTCTGGCATTTTGAGAACGTACCGATGGAGCCGAAATCCGTGCAAAAACCACATCCTCCGCTGTGGTTTGGTGCGCGCGATGCTGTCGCTCTGAAACGCGCGGTGCGCCATGGTGACGGCTGGATGGGTGCCGGCTCGTCTTCCACGGCCGACTTCGTTCAGCAGGTCGCGCTGCTGCGGCGCTTTCTGGATGAAGCGAAGCGCGACCCGGCGACGTTCCCATTCTCCAAACGCGTGTACATTGCCTTGGACGACGATCGGGACCGCGCGGAGCAGCGTCTACGCGAATGGTTCGGGATGCGCTACAAGAACGCGGACATGGCCCCGCGCGTCTCTGTCTGGGGCAGCCGCGCGGAATGTGTGGACAGGTTGGCGGAGTTGGTGCGCGCCGGCGCCCGCCATCTCCTCTTGAACCCGGTCTTCGATGAAATCGAGCATCTGGAACTGCTGGCGCGCGAGGTGATCCCGCGTCTTCAATAGGAAGCGTTCCGACGGCGCGGTGACCGAGGGGTTCGGATCGTCGAAGGTTCCCACGGCGATCGAGCGTGCGGTTGCCAAGTCCAAGTCGGGAGAATGAACCTTTGGCGAAGTCAGATCTTCCAGAGATTCGGGAATTCCCGCGCGAGCCATCGCGCGATCGCAGCGTTGACAGATGCGGGACGCTCCTGGGCCATCCAGTGGCCGGAATGGACGACCACCTCGGCTAATTTCGCACAATCCTGGCGCATCGGTTCCGCGAGCCGCGAGTCCACCGTCTCGCAAACGTAATCGTAAGCCGCGTGCAGGAACAGCACCGGCATCGTGAGCTTGCCGTTGTTGACCGCCTTCTTGGCGAACTCCCCGTTGCGCGCGTGATTCATATACCAGGAATCCGGACCGAAGAAGCCGTTGCGTTCGAGCGCGGCGGCATACTTATGGAAATCCTCTTCGGTGAGGACGTTCGAATCAATCGGCAAGTCCGGAACACCGCCAGGGAACCAGGCTCCTTGCTTCCGTGGATAGGCGGTAATCATGGGCTGCCCCCTTCCTTCCGGACGTCCGGCTCGGAACAGGAGCTTGACTACCTTACTGACGTTAGCGTCGAAGTCCGATCGAGCCTTGTCGAAATTCTCTTCGTAAAAGCCCTGGTACTCCCACTGACCCAGCGGGAATTCCGCCTCTGGATAGAGCTTGCGATCAACGAGCGGCACGACATTCTTGAGCGTGAAGCCCTTGGCGATATAGGGAACGCAAAGGCTCACCACGCCGTCACAGCGG
>JASHZA010000204.1 GCA_030042765.1 Candidatus Binataceae bacterium
GTGGGCGCCACAGGCCCGAGCCCGTCCGCGTTTTGACCGTGACAAGACGCGCAATAGCGCAGGTAATAGGCATGCCCATCTGCGACGTTAGCAGCACGGACATCGGCTGCGATGCCTAATGCCAGACAGAGGATCGAGGACACAGCGAGCTTTTTCATTTGCGATGTCAGCATGCGGTCTGTGAGCCCTGCGGTACCAAAGCGCGGTAAATTCCGCGCCGCCATCTTACGCCTCCGCCGCCTGGAGCGCATCGCCACCAAGGGCATCCTCGACGAAGCGTGCCGTATGTTCCGGCTGATGCCGGTCAGACGGTCGCGCTTCCCCGGTGTAGTTGACACTCACGCGACGAAGGCGTCGACGCACTCCTAGCGGCCCGTGCCACGCAGAAGCACTACCCGTGGTTGATTGTTAGCGTTGCTTTGGATGGTGAGTGTATCGGTCTGCAAGCCGGTCGCCGCGGGGCTGAAGACAATACCGATTTTGCATTGTCTGCCCTGCTTCAACGGCGCACTGCTGGTGCAGGTCGTCTTCTTCGAATCGACGGTGAATTGAGCGCCGGTTGTCGTGACGCTTCCGATGATCATGGACTGTTTGTTCTTTGACGGGTTGATCACGGTTACCATTCTTGTCCCGCTGATCGTCCCAACCTTGTGGAAGCCAAAAGCCAGCCCCCCCGGCATCACCGTCATCGGTCCAACCGTTGGGGTAGGAACAGGGGTCGGAGTAGGCGTTGGAGTAGGGGTCGACGTGGGCGTTGAGGTTGGGGTCGGCGTCACACTAGGTGTCGGAGTCGCGCTGGGGGTCGGCGTTGCGCTAGGGGTTGGCGTTGGGGTGCTCGACACAAAGGCGGTCAAAAATGTCGCCATATCGGCAGTGCCCCATCCGCTACTTTGATCGTAACCGGGCCCGGCCGGAAAGCCTGAGACTCCGTTGTATGAATTGTTGCCGGAGGTCACGTCACGCAGACCCGACTGTGAGGCGTTTCCAATGGCGCCCAACGCATAGATTTCTGGGTTCATGTTGCCAAGCCGGCCCTTATTGGTCTGGGCTATCAGTTTGGCGAGACCCGCCCACATCGGTGCGGCGATACTGGTACCGCCCCAACAGCAATCGAGAACCGCGCTGCCGTCAACATCTTCTCCCAGGTAAAAGCCTGGAGAAGACGGGCTCGCCCCATATGAAACGTCGGGAACGTCTCTCGCACCATCGCTGGGCGTTAGGGAGTTCTGGTAGGACGGTTTGGCGAAGACAGCGCTTTTGCCGCCGCCGCTCGCCCCTGAACCGTCATCCCAGACATCCTCCGGTACGTCTCCAACATCGTTACCCGATCCATTGTAGACTGGAGTGAACTCGGTGCCGCCGACGCCGGTTACGTTCGGATCGGCAGCCATCTCACTCACATTCTGAGTCGTGGCCGCAACGCATTGCGTTCCGTTCGCGTTCAGGACAAGGCCTGCGGCTCCGTCGTCGCCAGACGAGACGAACACTGACTGGCCCTGCGCGGCGGCCTGCACAAAGAGGGAATCGAGAGTTCCGCTGTAAAAGGTACTGGCGGCGCCGCAGAAGCCGTAACTTATGCTGATTGCGCCACACAGATTGTCGGTTACGGCTTTCTTGAGCGAGTCGGTGAGCGGATCGATGGTCGCATGCGCTGCATTGCCGATATACACGCGGATCGGCGCGCCCGGAGCTACCGCATGCCCCCACTCAAGATCAAGCAACACCTCCGTTTCGTCGCCGTTGCGTCCGGGGCTCGAAGTGTCCGCATAGACCGGTGTGATGCTCGCCGCAGGCAGCGAGAAGTTTGTATCAAATAAGGTGACCGCGCTACTCAGATAGTCGGAGTCCTCGATGAATGCGACACAGTCGCCGCCGCCACCGTTGGTGCCGGCATTTAGAAGCGGCGTTTCGTCGTAGAACGTGGCGAGGTCGGAAGGCCCGAAGGCTTTCGGGTTCCCCGCTGATTGGTAATCCGGAGCCGCTTCAACCGCGGTGCGCACGAGATCGTTTGACCGTATGCTACCGGTTGGAAGGTTCGAGCCTCTGGCTTGCGAAGAGGCATCGGTCTTTGTGCCCCAGCCTGGGTTTACTCTCGCGCCAAGGGCATACGAATGGCGCAAATTGTCGAGGCCTTCGATCGATGCGATTATGTCCTCAAATTGCGCCGGAATTCTCACGTCGGTCGAATTGGCGTAGAGGGAACCGTCGCGAGAGGATGTGATACTCGTCGCAAAAGCACCTTCGATCTGGGCTGCGGTAGCGATCGCCGTCATCCCGAGCACGTTCGAAGCCGTTACCCGAAAACCCCAGCCCGATAGCCATTTGCTGACGGCCGCAACTTCGGATTTGGCGCGACCGAAGCGTGCGTCGAATTCCGCGGGCGTTAACCACTTACGATAGTGCGGTGAGGCGGGATCCTGCTGCGCAATTACAAGTTTGGTCAGCGCGTCGCGATTCCGAAGCGCGAATGAAATGTGAATCTTGAGCGTGAGATCCGCCGATGCTCGCCCACCCAGATTCGCAGCTTCGATGGGATGGCTCCCTGACAGTGCGGTGGTTTGTGCCCTCACACCGCCGGCAACCAGAGCATTTACCAGAAACGCTACTGCGACGGTAAATCGCGCTACATTCTTTCGAAGTCCGAATCGTTGGTGCCGAAATCGCGTGGAAGCGTCATAGCCGCTTGTCGTGACTAACCAACGGTTTTGCTCGAAACACGTTTGCACTTTAGCTCAGTAGGCAATGATGCAATGCGAGCCATGCTAGAGCAATATACAAATCTGGTTCAGTAAGATTAGATTGATTTTAAACACATGTGAATGACGTGGATTGAATTGTGAACAAGTTTCCGGGTTGAGATTCTGCAAGGGTTGAAGCACCTAATTCGATGGCCAAGCTAGACTTGAAC
>JASHZA010000205.1 GCA_030042765.1 Candidatus Binataceae bacterium
GGCGGCGCGCGGCGTCAGGCGCGCGCTTGGCTTTATCCTGGCGGCCCATCGATGCGAGGCGAGTTGGGACCGTTATCAGCAAGACGTCGCACAATCGCGCGACGTGATCGGGGAGATGGCGCCTGCGGTCGAGTACCCTGGCTGCTGGCACGACCATCCGCTCTTTATCGCCGCGGTTGCCGATCGCGTGCGCGAGGCGGCGGCGCGGCTAGACACGAGCCCGCGTTCCCCAGAGCTCATCTTTACCGCCCATAGTATTCCCGTCGCGATGGCGGCACGTGCGCCCTATGTCGCCCAACTGAACGAATCGGCCCGGCTGGTCGCTGCGGCTGCGGGATTCGAGCATTGGACGCTCGCTTTTCAAAGCCGCAGTGGCAGTCCGCGCGAGCCCTGGCTCGAACCGGATATCGGCACTGCCCTGCGCAAGATCAGCGTCGGCGCCGCGATCGTGATACCGCTGGGTTTTCTCTGCGACCATATCGAGGTTCTCTACGACCTCGACGTCGAAGCCGCGCGGGTCGCGCGCGAGGCTGACCTGGGGATGGTGCGGGCGGCGACGGTAAGCGACCATCCGCAGTTTGTCGAGATGATGGCATCGATCGTTCGGGGCCACGTCGTCGGGAGCTGATCGAGTGGCGCGATCGGGCCAGCCTCCTCGCGTTGCGATTATCGGCGGCGGCATCGCCGGCCTCAGCGCTGCGTACAGGCTGTCTGAACTCGCGGCGGCTTCCGAGACGCCGCTCGAAGTCGCGCTCTTCGAAGCGAGTGACCGTCTCGGCGGCCCGCTCGAGACGATTCGCCGTGACGGCTTCGTTATCGAGACCGGCGCCGATTCCTTCCTCTCGGAAAAACCGTGGGCGCTCCAACTTGCCGAGCGTCTCGGTCTTAGGGGCGAGGTGATCGCCACGCAGGAGCAATACCGCAAGACCTATGTTGTACGTGAAGGGCGGCTGGTTGAACTCCCCGAGGGATTTTCGCTGCTGGCGCCGACCTTCATCGCTCCGGTTCTGCGCAGCCCTTTGTTTAGCTGGCGCGGCAAGCTGCGGATTCTGCTCGAACCGCTAATCCCGCGCCGGCGCGAGGAGAGCGACGAGAGCCTCGCCCGCTTCGTCACTCGCAGGCTCGGGCGCGAGGTGCTCGAGCGTATCGCGCAACCGCTGGCAGGCGGTATCTACACTGCCGATCCCGAATCTCTCAGCATCGCGGCGACGATGCCGCGCTTCGTCGAAATGGAGCGGAACAAGGGCAGCCTGGTCCGGGGCTTGCGGGTTGCGGCGCACGGGCGCGCCGCTGAGGCACGCGGAACCAGCGGCGCGCGCTGGAGCCTTTTTGTGAGCTTCAAAGGGGGTATTGCCGCCATCATCGACGCGCTGGCCGCGCGACTTGCACAATCGATCCATAGGCGCGCGCGCGTGATTGAGTTGAACCAGCGGCCCGAGGACGCCGATTCCGTCACGCCGCGTTGGCGGATTCGCTTTGCCGACGGCGCGGAGTTCGACGCCGACGCTGTCGTGTGCGCCGCGCCTGCATACGCGCTTGCACCGCTGCTCGAAGCGCACCATGCGCAACTCGCCGCTGCGCTCGCGGGTATCCGCTACGCCTCGGCGGCGACGGTCGCGATGGCGTTCCGCACCGCGGATTTCCCGAGGCTGCCGAGGAGCTTCGGGTTCGTCGTGCCGATCGTGGAGAATCGCAGGATCATCGCCGGCAGCTTCTCCAGCCTTAAGTTCGCAGGGCGCGCGCCCGATGGCATGGTTCTCGCGCGAGTGTTTATCGGCGGGGCCCTGCAAAGCGAAATGATGGCGCTCGACGAGGACGCCATGATCACTGCGGCGCGCGAGGAGTTTGCCGCGCTCCTCGGCGTTGCCGCCAAGCCGGCGCTGGTGTGCGTGCGGCGATGGCCGGAGTCGATGCCGCAGTACGAGGTTGGCCACCTGGAGCGCGTCGCCGCGATCGAACGCGAGGCGGGGGCGCTCAAAGGGTTCGCGCTGGCGGGGGCGTTCATGCGTGGGGTCGGCATCCCGGATTGCGTGCACTGCGGGGAGGCGGCGGCCGAGGCGGTCTTCGCCGCGATGACCTCGGGGGGGTGAAAGATTTCACCCTGAGCAGCAGGGCTACCTTGTAGTATGGGTATGAGAGAACCATGCGCGGAGGGGCCGGCGCGGGTTCGAGGCGGTTCCAACAGCGCGGGATGGCGGCGGGTCAGCTCGAAAGGCGATCTGGATCGACGCAGCAGTCGTTTCTGAACTCTTGACGGGATATCTGAATCCGCCTTCTTGAAGATAAGGGACCGGCTGCGCCGCGCGCTCCGAGCTCGCGCGATTCGCGCGCCGGGACGTCATCACCGGCCCGTCAACAAGTTATTGTCTCTTGACAGCAGAACTAATCCGTTAAATAAGCTCGACTTGACTACTCGTACCTGGGGACTGGGGGATAAGACATCCTAAACGGCTCTATTCGCGCCCTCTTCAAGCGGGGCCATAGGGCAATCGTTCCGAGAAGGAACAGGGGGAGAAGTCCGATGAAACACCTGGTTCGCGCTCTCGTGGCCGCGGGCGTGATGGTGGCATTGCTGGCGTTGCCCGTATGGGCCCAGCAAACCGATCGCAGCGAAATGGACGATTGGCTGAAGATGAGTCAGAAGCAGGGCGATATCCCGGTCGGCACCAAGATCACGATGCAGAACTGGCAGCAGTACCAGCAGTTCATGCCGCTGGGGATGATCAAGCTCTTTCAGGGCGTCTACGGCTGGAAGATGCCCGCCGACGTCGAAATGGAC
>JASHZA010000206.1 GCA_030042765.1 Candidatus Binataceae bacterium
CCGGTCTGGATTACCGGGATCGCCCCGGATTGAATTGGGGTGGCCTCGTGATGGCCACGGTCGCGAATTGAACGGTCAATTTCTGGTGAAAGCGAAAAGACGGAAAAAGACAAGCTAGACCTGTGTGCTGAGCCGGTATCTCATGACCGACATTGGTGTGTGTTCGTTAGGTTTCCAGGGGATGAGCGCGCCGAGGAACTCAGCGCCGGTTTCTTCATACACTTCTAAGGTCGAGCGTACACTACGATTTGCACCTGCGCAATCCCACCCCGCTCCCGCGGACAAGTTTATCCTGATCCTGCGGCTGCACTGGCCGAAGGACGCTCCGCCCGCCCTGCTGGACAGGACGGACGATTCCGGGAGCAAAGCAGGCGCGATGAGCTGCCCCCCGTTTCGACATCGGACCAAAGTCCAACTGGCGGAGCAAGTCCCTTCCATGAGACTCTTCGACGCGAATCTCTTGCTGGAGGATTGTTTATGTATTTCACGGACGATTCTTTGCTTCCCGAGAATCAGGAACCCCTGATTATTTGCGTGGCGCCATACGGGCCAGAGTGGCTTCCGGGCGACTATCCCGAGGACATTCCGGTTAGCTGGGAGGCGCAGGTCCAAAAAGCCGTAGATTGTTACAATGCCGGCGCGACGTTGATACATCTGCATGTCCGCGACCCAAAGACCGGTCACGGCTCGAAGAACCTTAAGGAATTCAGCGATCAGATTGCGCGCATCCGAAAGGCCGTTCCCAAGCTTCTAATTCAAGTTGGCGGTTCCATCTCGTTCGCGCCGCCGGAGGGCGGAGACAAAGCCAAATGGCTGGGCTACGACACCCGCCACATGCTGGCCGAGCTGACACCGAAGCCCGATCAGGTCACGATTACGATCAACACAATCCAGATGAATGTCACCGAGCTCATGACCTCAGACGACGTCGCGGCTACCTCGATGGCGGATCCGAAAATGTTCGAAGCGTACCGGGAGATGGTGACTGATGCGACGCCTGCCTTCTATGTCGAGCATCTGAAGCGTTTGCGCGAACACGGCATCCAGCCTCTGTTCATGCTCGCAGGTCTGGCTCAGCTTGAAACCGTGGAAAGGCTGATCCGTCGCGGTCTATATATGGGGCCCTTATGCCATAACTACGTGCAGATCGGCGGTGGACCCGATGGGCCCAATCCATACAACCTCATGGAGTACGTTCGCCGTTCGCCGCACGGTTCGGTGCTGTTCACGGAATCGGTCATGAGATACGTGGCGCCGCTGAACAACATCGCGATCGCTCTCGGTCTCCACGTTCGCGTTGGCATCGAGGACAATCTCTGGCGCAAGAAAGGCGGGCGCATGACGTCGGTCCAGCAGATCGAGCAGATGGTTCGAATGGCGAAAGAACTCGGGCGCCCGATAGCCACTCCTGAGCAGGCCAAGCAAATTCTCAAGATTGGGACGGTGTATAACAGCGTCGAGGACACGCTGTTCAATCTCGGCCTGCCGCCCAATCGCAAAGGCGGGCAGCAGGGTTTCCTGACCTATCAAACCGATGGAAAGCTGCGCGAAAAGCCCTCCATCACTTCAGAGGAGCATCGACTCGTCGGCGCGTAGCGTCGATCGACATCAATCGACATCAAGTGGGGAGTCTGGTCCCGAACGGGGCTGGACTCCCGACGATGTCGTCGAACGTCAAAATTGGTCAAAAGCGACCGGGCCGCGGCGGTCGGACTGGTCGAGATAGTTTTCATTCCGAAGAGGAAATCGATGACACCGAAAGACGAGTTTGGCAAGAGAGATAGTAAAGAGCCTGTGCCCGGTCCGTGGGACGACGCTCTTGCGCAACTGCGCGAGTGGGATCCGAATTGGGCTGAGACCTGTCTTGAGATGACTATAAACCCGTGGACCACCGGCATCCTGCCGCGGAAATTCGTCGAGCTGGTCGGGGTTGGCTTGAACGCAGCCTGCACAAGTCTCAACCCTGACGGTACTCGCCGCCACATCCGGGCAGCGCTGAAAGCAGGCGCAACCCGCGAGGAGATTCTGATGGTGCTGAAGATGGCGTCCGTGATGTCGATCCATTCGTGCAGCTTAGGCGCTCCGGTCTTGCTCGAAGAAGCCAGGGCGGCAAACGTGAATCCGACGAAACACTCGAACAATCCCGCGACCCCGGCCTGTGACAAGATGCGGGCAGTCGGCCAATGGAATGAGGCATGGGATCCGTTCTTTGAGCTTGACCCGGTATGGACAGATCAGTTCATGGCGACGGGCTTGGAGATTTATGGCAGCGGCCTGATGACGCCTAAGATGGTCGAACTGATCAGTATCGCGTTTGACGCGTCCTATACGCACATGTACGCGCCCGGCACCCGCCGACACATCAAAGCCGCGCTCAAGCTGGGCGCGACCATGGAAGAGATCATGGAGGTGCTGAAATTATGCGTGGTTCAGGGTGTTCAGGCCTGCAATATGGGTGTGCCGATCCTCGCGGAGGAATTGAACAACCTACCGCCCCACAGTGGGTAGTGCCTCACTTTGATGAAAGTGAGACACTATCCCGCCATGCACAACTTCCTGATCCTCCCCCTCGTTACCTATAGCGCCTGTCCGGCGCACCATCCGCTCGACCACGCCCACTGGAAATTGTACCCGCCCAGCCATCCCGTTACGTCGACCGCCTCTCCGATAACGAACAGCCCGGGCACCTCGCGCGCCTCCATCGTCTTCGAGGACAGCGCCGCGGTGTCGATTCCGCCCGCAGTCACCTCTGCCCTGGACCATCCCTCGGATTCTACCGGCTTCACGATCCAATGATTGAGCCGCTCGGCGATCGCGGTGAGCGTGCGGTCGGACACATTAGCCATCGTCACCTTCGATTCGCCGTCAGCCAGCGCATGGGCCAGCCGGCTCGGCAAAACCTCCGCCAGCACGTTGGCCGGCTCGGCCCTGGGACGCGTCCGCCGGCGCTCCCTGAGGAAAGCATCAGCTTCGATCCCGGGCAGTAGATCGATCGAAAGGGTATGGCCTCCTCGCCAGTATGACGAAATCTGGAGAATGGCCGGACCCGACAGTCCGCGATGGGTGAACAGAATATTTTCGCGGAAGGTCCGTGCACCGCATGTAACTGCCGCTTCGACTGAGACGCCTGTGAGCGACCGGCAGAGTTCGAGCATCTTGCCCCTGAACTTAAGCGGCACCAATCCCGGCCGCGGTTCGATCACGGGCAGACCGAAACGATTTGCCATTTCGTAAGCGAAGCCGGTTGCTCCCATCTTTGGAATCGAAAGCCCGCCGCTCGCGATCACCAGTACGGGCGCAATAAAGGCGCCGCGGTCGGTCTCGATCCGGAAACGATCGCTGCGCGTAACTTCCCTGATCCGATGGCTGAGGCGCAGGTCGACTGCGGCCGCCGCGCATTCAGCCAGCAGCATCTCGACGATCTGGCGCGCCGAACCGTCGCAGAACAATTGCCCCAGAGTCTTTTCGTGAAAGCGAATCCGATGGCGCTCGACCATCGCGATAAAATCGTGCTGCGTGTAGCGGCTCAACGCCGACTTGCAGAAATGCGGATTGGCCGAAATAAAGCACTCAGGCGAAACCTCGAGATTGGTGAAATTGCAGCGTCCGCCGCCCGAGATCAAAATCTTGGCGCCGGGATGCTCCAGATGCTCGATCAGCACGACCCGCCGGCCCCGATTTCCCGCGACGAGCGCGCACATCATCCCGGCCGCGCCGGCTCCCACGATCACTGCGTCAAACGTTTCCATCGCCGTCGCGATTCAGCC
>JASHZA010000207.1 GCA_030042765.1 Candidatus Binataceae bacterium
ATCTTCGATGACACCTGACAGAATCGAGTTGCGGTTTCGCAATGATGCAGGATTGCCGCAGATGCTCGCGCTTAATCGCGGCCAGACCCGGGCTGAAGGGGGTGGTATCATCCTCGATGTCCGTGAGCAGCCGCTTGAAGGCGGTGCTGTAGTGCGTGTTGCAATCGCGAACCGGGGCAGCAGGGCCGTTCGCCTCGACTCGGTGCGCTACAACCTCCGAACTGGTTTCTCAGCCGATACGCCCGCCCGATTTTTCAAACATGGCTACCAGTCGTGGAGCGCGTCCTACCCCGTAAGTGTCGGGACGGTCGCGCATCGACGCGACAGCGCGCCTCCTATCGTTCGCTTGGCACACCAGAGCGAAGTTGCCCGGCCTACCGAGGCGCCGGAAGGTGCAACCTCGGAACTCTTCACAATAGTGGAGAGCGACGCGTCTCCCGAGCGATTTTTTGCCGGGTTTCTCGGAGCTGCCAATCAGTTGACGACCATCACCGTGAAAAGTCCGGACTGGGTCTCGGCCCGCTCGCTACTGGACGGAGCGACGCTTCATCCCGGCCAAAGCTGCGAAGTCGAGCCGCTAGCATCGTGGCATTCCGGCCAGGGAGCGGCCCGGATGGCGGCGCGATGGGCCGCCATGCTGGGCGAGTCGATGGCTGCCCGAGTCGGCGCGACATATCAGCGCGGATGGTGCTCCTGGTACCACTATTTTCACGCGATCACTGAAGATGCCCTGATTTCCAACGTGCGCTCGCTCGAGGAGATGCGTTCCGAGTTTCCGGTCGAGGTCGTTCAACTCGATGACGGTTACCAGGCCGCGCTTGGCGATTGGGATCGCACGAACGGGAAGTTTCCCAGCGGACTGAAAAGGATCGCGGATACGATTCGCGCCGCTGGATTAGCTGCCGGTTTGTGGACGGCGCCTTTTCTGGCCGCGCGCGACTCGCAGATCATGCGTGATCACCCCGACTGGTTCATTACTGATAACGACGGCGCACCGCAGCGGGCCGCCTACAACCCCAACTGGACTTTGCACGAGGACAAGTTCGCGTATGCTCTTGATCCGAGCGAACAGGCGTTTGCGGCTCACCTCGAGCAGCTCTTTAGAACCATCGTGCACGAATTCGGTTACGACTATCTGAAACTCGATTTTCTCTTTGCCGCCGGCGTGGAAGGGCTTCGCCACGATCCTGCTCTCACCCGGGCCGAGACACTGCGGCGAGGCCTTGAGGCCATACGCCGGGGCGCTGGCAACGGAGCGTTTGTCCTCGGATGCGGATGCCCCTTAGGCCCGGCTGTTGGAATCGTGGATGGCATGCGAATTGGTCCCGACGTTGCTCCCTACTGGGGAGCCGGTGGTCGCGAGCCGGGCACTGCTCTCGCGATCGACGCGATCGTGGCGCGAAGCTTCATGCATCGCCGCTTGTGGTTGAACGATCCTGACTGCGTGATGTTGCGCGCGACGGAAACTCGGCTTTCCACCGATGAGCGCGAGGCTCTCGCTTGGACCGTAGCCGTATCGGGCGGAATGCTTCTGATCTCCGACGACATGAGCCTGCTGAACGAGGAGAGCGCCAGACTGTTCCGCGCAGTGGCAAGAATCGGATCGGAAGTGGACCGCACTTGTCTCGATGAACCGCCCCTTACGGCCACGTTGATGGACAGCGGCGATCTCAAGATTCTCTCAGCGCGCACGCGCGATGGGTTTCTTCATTTATTGACGAACATGAGCGACCGTGCCCGCAACATCCTCCTGGCCGAGGTCCTCCCAGCTTATGCGTTCGCTTGGACGATCGAACTGGAAGGTGAAACTAATGCCGCGGAACGGCTTGAACTGCCGCCCCACTCCGCACGAATCATACGCACCAAATGATGTCCAACAATGCGCTGGCAGCGTGTATACGCGGGCTGCCGGCGTTCCGCGCGCCGCAGTTTTTCGTTGCCCTCTGCGCCGCGACCAGATAAGAAGCGGGATGTTCCGTCTCAGGGAGGTGTCGTAATGCGACTCTTTCGTCTCTTTACCGGATCCGACCAGCAGTCCCACCTCGAGGAAATTCCCCTTTCCTTTACCCCCGGACCGATCCTCGAGCAGACTAAAATGCAGCCGGCCATGGGTATCAACTTCAGCCGGATGGCTCCCGGCACCTTCGTCGATTGGCACAACGCGCCACGCCGCCAGTACGTGATCACCCTCGCGGGTGGCGTCGAGATTGGACTCGGCGACGGCTCCGTGCATCGTTTCGGCCCCGGCGAGGGCATCCTGGCCGAGGATCTCAGCGGACGGGGTCATACTACCCGTGCGGTAGGTAGTGAGCCCCGTATCACGGTGACCATTCCGCTGGCCGACTGATTTCGCCGATTTCGAGCGGCGATCATCTCAGACCACCGCGCCGGCGCTCGTATGCAACGTCTGCCCGGTAATCTGCCGGCTGCTCGGCAGACATAGAAACAGGATCGCGGCCGCCACATCTTCCGGCTGCGAGACGCGATGGAAAAGGTTTTCCAGGGGCCCGCTCGATGCCGCCCGTTGGAGCGCCTCCGCGTCGCCGAGCGCTCGTGTCATTCCGGTCGCGGTAATCCCCGGAGCCACCGCGTTCACATTGATCTCGTGAGGTCCCAGTTCGGCCGCCGCGCTTCGGGTCAATTGCACCAGCGCCGCCTTCGAACTTGCGTATGCGATCGGCGAGTTTCTGGCCCTGAATGCCGAGCTCGAACTTACATTGACGATACGGCCCCCGCCGCCTTGCCCGATCATGTGCTTCGCGACGTGCTTCATCATCAACGTCGGCGCCTTCAGATTCACCGTTTGAACGAAGTCCCAATTCTTTTCGTCAATTTCGATCAAGCTCTGGAACTTGCCAGTCACGCCGGCGCAGTTCACCAGGATATCGATTCGTCCGAACTGGCCGATCACTCGGTCGACCACGTCCGGAATTTTCGCCGTATCCGCAAGGTCTATCCCGACCGCTAGCGCTTTTCCCCCCGATTTTCTCGCCTCTTCGACGACCGCGTTCAATCCAGCCTCGTCGCGGTCGAGCACAGCCACCGACGCGCCCGCACTCACCAGCGCGGCGACCGTTGCTCGGCCTATACCGGACGCGCCTCCGGTCACGATCGCGGTCTTGCCCGAAAGCTCCGAACTCATGGCTTCCTCTCCGGAAGTGATCTAGCGTTCCGGCGGCGCAAAGACGGTCAATGCGAACAACTTGTCGGCGCCGGTGCGCAGCGTATGGGGCGCGCCGGCTGGAATCGTGACGAAGTCGCCCGCCTTGATTTCGCACTCCTTGCCCGAGACGCGGCAGGTGGCCTTTCCCTCGATTACATAAATGAGCTGGTCGCCGCGATGGGAATTCTCGCGATCGTTGCTGAAGTTGGGAGGAATCGTAAACACCATGGACTCGCTCTGCGGGGTCTTGCTCAGCCTTTGCTGGGCCATCTTCGCGCCGTCGCCGCGATTCGCAAATACATTTGGAACGGCATCATAGCCGTCCGCGCCCGCTATGATCTCGTTCATTTGCCGCTCAAGGAGTTCGTCCGAGATCACTCCCTTGCGGTACGCCTTGAGCAGTTGCTGTACTTCGAAATTCTTGTCCGCCATGATCGCCTCCGCGTTTCGCTATTGACGATGGAGTCTCCCCGAAACCTCTCTCTACTCCAGCCCATAGCAAAAAAACCCT
>JASHZA010000208.1 GCA_030042765.1 Candidatus Binataceae bacterium
CGGAAATTCCGACGGCGCGGCCGCCCTGGCGCGAGATAAGCGCGGTAATTTCCTTGTTGAGCTTCTGGAGGACCATTTCGACCGCTTCCATGGTGGCTTCATCGGTCACGCGCATCCCCCGCACGAAGCGCGACTTGAGGCCGAGCTTGTCGATAAGTTGATTTATTTGCGGGCCGCCACCGTGCACGACGACCGGCTTGATGCCGACGGCGTCGAGCAGCACGACGTCTTGCGCGAAGCTCTCACGCAGCTGCGCGTCAAGCATCGCGTGTCCACCATACTTGATAACGAAGGTATTGCCGCGATAGCGCCGGATATAAGGCAGAGCTTCGGCCAGCACCTGGGCTCGTTCGATCAGATCCTGCAACGGCTTGCTCCGATTGGTTCTTCCGATTGATTCGAATCGACCGGTGTGGCCATCCCGCTTCGCGTCAGGTCGGGCCGATCCGGACGGCTACAAAATGCGCGCACTCGCGCCCGCGCGCAATCCCCGAGGACGTTTTGCCTCGGCCATGCAGGCTGAGACGCAGTTGGCGGGTGGACGACAATCCGGACGGCCGCCTACAGGATGTAACGCGAGAGATCCTCGTTCTTGACGATCGGGTCGAGCCGCTGATGAACGTAGGCGGCGTCGATCGGAACCTCGCGGCCGCTGAATTCGGGCGCGCTGAAGGACAAATCCTCGAGGAGCCGCTCGATCACCGTATGGAGGCGGCGCGCGCCGATATTCTCCGAGCGCGCGTTGACGACCGCGGCGATTTCGGCCAGTGCGGAAATTGCGTCGCCGGTGAAACTGATGTGCACCTTTTCGGTCTCCAACAGAGCGACATACTGCTTCGTCAGAGCGTTTTCAGGCTCGGTCAGAATGCGAACGAAGTCCGCTTGGGTCAGGGCTTGGAGCTCCACCCGGATTGGAAAGCGTCCCTGGAATTCCGGAATCAGGTCGGAGGGTTTGGAGGTGTGGAACGCACCGGAAGCGACAAACAGGATATGGTCCGTCTTTACCGCACCGTACTTGGTGTTGACGGTGGAACCCTCGACGATCGGCAGGAGATCGCGCTGCACGCCCTCACGCGAGACGTCAGGACCATGGGTCGCATCGTGTCCGGCGATCTTGTCGATCTCGTCGATAAAGACGATGCCGGACTGTTCGGCGCGATGGACGGCCTCGCGCGCGACGTTCTCCATATCGACCAGGCGCGCAGCTTCTTCCTGAACTAGAAACTCCATCGCTTCGGGCACCTTGGCTTTGCGGCGATGGGTCTTCTTGGGCATGATTTGGCTGAACAGGTCCTTCATATTCACGCCCATCTCTTCCATCCCCTGCGGGGTGAACACTTCAACGGCGGGCGCGCTCTGCGTGACTTCGATTTCGACCTCGCGGTCGTTAAGGTAACCGTCGCGGAGCAGCTTGCGGAGCTTTTCCCGAGTTTCGTGATGCGTGTCGGTGTCCGCCACCTCGACGCCACCCGCCGCCGTGACCACCGCGGGGCGGCGCGTTTTGCCAGGCGGGGCGGGATACAGAATGTCGAGCAACCGTTCTTCCGCATTCTCGCGCGCCTTGACGGCGACGCGTTCGCGCTCCTCGTCGCGCACCATCTTGACCGCAACCTCGACAAGGTCGCGGATCATCGATTCCACGTCGCGGCCGACGTAGCCAACCTCAG
Source organism: Candidatus Binataceae bacterium (assembly GCA_030042765.1). Classification (GTDB taxonomy): domain Bacteria; phylum Desulfobacterota; class Binatia; order Binatales; family Binataceae; genus JASHZA01. The sequence continues at coordinate 1,668 of JASHZA010000208.1, forward strand.
TGTAACGCGAGGCTTCAACCTTCACGAATGGCGCTTGGGCGAGCTTGGCGAGTCGACGGGCGATCTCGGTCTTGCCGACACCGGTGGGCCCAATCATCAGGATATTTTTGGGTGCGATCTCGTCACGGAGTTCCGGCGCGACGTTCTGCCGGCGCCATCGGTTGCGAAGCGCGATCGCTACCGCACGCTTGGCGTCGTGCTGGCCCACGATATAACGATCGAGTTCGGAGACGATTTCGCGGGGAGTCATTACGTAAGGAGCTGTCATCGCATGGCGCGGGCTGACAATCGCGACGCCCGCTACATAAGTATAATTATTCAGGGCCGATGTTCTACAGCTCTTCGATGACGAACTGGTTGTTGGTGTAAACGCAGATTTCCGAGGCTATCTTCATCGCGCCTTCAGCGATCTGCCGCGCACCCAGGTCCTTGCCGTGGCGGATCAGGGCCCGGGCGGCAGCCAGCGCGAAATTGCCGCCGGAACCGATCGCAATCACCCCGTCGTCGGGCTCGATCACGTCGCCAGCGCCGGAGAGAAGCAAGGAGCTTTCGGCATCGGCCACGATCAGCATAGCCTCAAGCCGCCGAAGGATCCGATCTGTGCGCCAATCCTTGGCCATTTCGACCGCAGCTCGGCGGAGATTGCCGTTGAACTCCTGCAATTTCGCTTCGAACTTGTCAAAAAGGGTCAGCGCGTCGGCAGTCGAGCCGGCGAACCCGGCCAGCACCATGTCATTATGGAGCCGGCGGACCTTGCGCGCGCTGTGTTTCATAATCGTTTGTCCCACCGAGACCTGCCCGTCCCCCGCCATCACGACCCTGCCTCCGTAGCGAACGGTTAAAATGGTCGTCGAGCGGACCTTGGGGCCGACGCCACTGTCAGGCTCGCGGATGGGCACGGCGGTAGACCTCCTTCAGATGTCTGACGCTTACGTGGGTGTAGCGCTGCGTGGTCTGGAGGCTCGAATGGCCGAGCATCTCCTGAATCGAGCGCAAATCCGCCCCCGCGTTAAGTAGATGGGTGGCAAAGCAATGGCGAAGGCCGTGGGGTGTAAGATTCGAGTCGAGGTCTGAGCTTATGATGCGGCGGCTCAGGATGTTTTGCACGGATCGCGCGGTGAGGCGGCCGCCGCGCAGGTTAGTGATGACCGGAGCGTCAGGCACAACCGGTGCCGGCGTCGCGCACCGCCATGCGCGTAGAGCATCCAGGGCGGGTTCGCCGATAGGCACGAGGCGATCCTTGTTTCCCTTCCCCGAACGCACCATCACGATCCCTAATTCTTCGTCGATATCGCGCCAGCACAGCCCGGTCAATTCACTAACGCGAAGGCCGCAGGAATAGAGCACCTCGAAAATGGCGCGATCCCGAATGGCGGCAGGTGTCGTTGCGCCTGCGCCGGCCTCGAGGAGAGCCTTGACGCCGCCCTCGTCGAGCACTTGCGGCAGGCGCTTTTCGAGCTTCGGCGAACGCATCGCACGAACCGGGCTGGGCTTGCCTGCCGTGGTCTCGCGCCAACGAAAGAAGGCCTTAATCGCAAAGAGCCGGCGCTGAACTGTGGCCCGTGATGCATCGCGCATCACAACCGCCAGATAGTTGCGGACGTGGTCGGCGGTGATTGCGCTTGAACCCGCGCTTTTTCCACTGCTGTCGAGGGCCGTGCGACCTCCCATCAGGTATGCATTGAAATCCAGCAAATCGCTCCTGTAGGCACTGACGGTATTGCGGGCGGCGCGGGACGCACCAGCCATCGCAGAGGCAAACGCCTCGATCTCCGTAATCAATTTGCTCGTCCCCGCATAGCGATAACTGCCTCGCGAGAGGCATGCCCGTCGGTTATGCTATCAGCGCAAATACGGCCGCAAAAGCATGCGTCCATTGAGGAGCCGGGAAAGGGCGAATTAGTCCGGAAGGCGGCATACGACGTGAATTGCTGGAAGTGCGGACGGGAAATCGAGATCGAGGAGCGGGTTGGTTTCCGCGAACATTGCCCGGGATGCGACCGGGCTCTGCATGCGTGCGCTAACTGCAGGTTCTATGATCCGGCTTACAATAATCAGTGCCGGGAAACGCAGGCGGAACGGGTAGTCGACAAGGAACGACCGAATTTTTGCGAATTTTTCGCGCCATCCAGCGCTACAAAAGCTAAAATTTCGTCACATGAGGCTGGCATGCGTGCGAAACTGGATGAATTGTTCAAGAAGAAGCCGTGAATTCTGATCAAGGGCTTGCCGCTATCGTTCTTGGCGCAGGACTGGGGACCCGCATGCGGTCTTCGCGCGCCAAGGTGTTGCACGAACTGGCGGGCGAACCGATTATCGCGCGGACGCTTCGAGCGTTCGCAGCACTCGACCCGCGTCCGCTGATTCTCGTCGTCGGACATCAGGCGCGCGAAGTCGAAGCGGTCGCGCGACAGCGCTTACCGCAGACGGATTTGCGTTTCGCGAAGCAAGCTCAGCAGCGCGGCACCGGCGATGCTGCGCGATGCGCGGTCGACTCCCTGCCGGCGGACTTCGCGGGCCACGTGTTGATCGGCTACGGCGATATGCCGATGCTGAAGCCCGCGACCTTGCGGGCGTTTATTGCTGAACATCACAAGCGCGGCGCGGAGCTTACATTTATAAGCGTCAAACTCCAGGACGCGGGTGGGTACGGACGGGTCGTGCGCGATCGCGACGGGAAGGTCGCCCGCATCGTCGAGGCGCGAGACGCAACGAACGACGAGCGTGCGATCAACGAAATCAATACCGGAATTTACATCGCACAGGGCGCGTTCCTGCGTGCGGCGCTCGCCAGGATTCGTCCCGATAACACACAACACGAATATTATCTAACCGATATTGTCGCGATCGCCCGGCAAAGCGGCGTTAGCGTCGACGCGTGGCTCGCTTGCGAGGCAGGAGAGTTCGCCGGCGTCAATTCACGCGAGGAGCTGGCCGAAATGGAAGCGCAAGTGCGAACAGAGATTAATCGTTCCTTGATGGCGGCGGGTGTGACCATCATCGACCCAGCAACAGCCTACATTGGAGCGGAAGTTGAGATTGGCGCCGACACGACCATCGGTCCCAACGTGC
>JASHZA010000209.1 GCA_030042765.1 Candidatus Binataceae bacterium
TGCCGCGGCTGCGGCCGGTGCAGCCGCATCCGTTACCGAAACCGCTGCGTCAGCGCACGTGCGCGAGCCCGAGGCTCCGCAGGCTCGCCCCGCGGTTACTGCGCACGCCGCGCCGCCGGCAGCTTCGGCTGCGCCATCGCGTCCGGGCGTGACGGAAAGACATATGGGCGAAGCGCGCCGCGCTGCACCGGCAGGTCCGGTGCGACGGGTCGAGCAGCGCCCCGGAGAAGCTGTCACGCCGGGGCGTGCGATTAATCTGACGCGCGCCGAGCATGCCGCGGCGCCCGCGCTTGACGACGGTCCGCGCGGTCCCAAGGTGCTCGGCAAAATCGATTTGCGCAGGCCAGCGCCGGCACCGCGTCCAGCGGCACCGTCCGGTCAACGGCCGGCGGTTCCGTCGCGGCCCGCGGAGCGACGCTTTGGCGCGCCGCCTCCGGCTCCGATGCCGCAAGCGTTTGGGCCGCCACCGCCCGAGGCAGCCAAGCCAGGCGCGCGCGTAATCAAGAAAAAGAAAGTCGTCAAGAAAGGTACCACAGACTCGACCGCTGAGCGCGAGATGCGTGGGATGCGCGTGCCGAAGAAACGCCGCGCATTACCGGGCAAGGAGCAGCGCAAGACCGAGATCACGACGCCGAAAGCCTCGAAGCGAGTCCTCCGGATCACCGAAGGTGTGACGGTTGGCGACCTTGCACGCAATATGGGAGTCAAAGCCGCCGAGATAATCAAGAAGTTGATGGATCTCGGTGTGATGTCGACGCTCAACCAGGTGCTTGATGCCGATACGGCTACCCTCGTCGCCAGCGAGTTCGGCTATAGCGTCGAGAACGTGGCCTTCGACGTCGAGTCCGCGATTGAGCCGGGCGAGGAAACGGTCCAGGGCGAGGCGGTAACGCGCCCACCGGTAGTAACCGTGATGGGTCATGTCGACCACGGCAAGACCTCTTTGCTAGATGCGATTCGTCATACCGATGTGACGGCGCGCGAATTTGGCGGAATCACGCAGCATATCGGCGCCTACAAGGTCGACGTCCATGGCCGCGGCGTCAGTTTCGTTGATACCCCCGGCCATGAAGCGTTTACCGCGATGCGCGCGCGCGGCGCCAAGGTCACCGATATCGTGGTGCTGGTAGTGGCGGCAGACGAAGGCGTGATGCCGCAGACGGTCGAGGCGCTGAACCACGCGCGCGCGGCCGGTGTGCCGATAATTGTCGCGCTGAACAAGATCGACCGGCCCGAAGCCAACATCGATAGGGTCAAACAGCAACTCACCGAGCAGGGGCTGATTCCCGAGGACTACGGCGGCGACACCATTGTAGTACCGGTGTCGGCGCGCACGGGCGAGGGGGTCGAGCGGCTGCTCGAGATGATTTTGCTGCAAGCCGACGTGATGGAACTGAAGGCGAATGCGGACAAAGTCGCGCGCGGCACGGTGGTGGAATCGCAACTCGATCGCGGCCGCGGCCCGGTTGCGACGGTGTTGATCCAGGAAGGGACGTTGCGGCAGGGCGACGCGTTCGTTTGCGGCACCAGCTACGGGCGAGTGCGCGCAATGCAGGACCATCTGGGGCAGCGCGTGACCGAGGCCGGTCCGTCGACTCCGGTCGAGATTTTCGGACTGTCCAGCGTGCCCGAGCCGGGCACCGCGTTTACCGCCGTTACGGAGGAATCCAAGGCGCGGCAGGTCGCAGAGTTCCGGCGGTCCAAGCTTCGCGAGGGCGTGTTGCAAAAAACCAGCCGCGTCTCGCTGGAGGATTTGAGCGAGCGGATGGCGGCAGGTGAAGTTAAAGAACTGCGGGTCATCGTTAAGGGCGATGTCAATGGTTCGGTCGAGGCGCTGGCCGACTCACTCGGACGGCTATCAACCGCGGAGGTCAAACTCGATCTGATCCACAGGTCGGTAGGCGCGATTTCCGAGACCGACGTGACATTGGCGTCGGCCTCGAGGGCGATAATCATCGGATTTAACGTCAGGCCGGAACCGAAGGCCGCCCAGCTAGCCGAAAAAGAGGGCGTGGATGTACGCCTTTACACGATTATTTACGAGGCGATAAACGATATCCGCGAGGCAATGGAGGGTCTGCTCGCACCCACCTATCGCGAGAAGGCGCTCGGCCGGGCCGAAGTACGCCAGACCTTCGTGGTGCAGGGCAACACGGTGGCAGGCGCGATGGTGACCGACGGGAAGATTGCCCGCAGCGCGCGCGCACGCCTGGTGCGCGACGGACGTGTTGTGTGGGAAGGCAAGATCGCTTCGTTGCGGCGCTTCAAGGATGACGTGCGCGAAGTTCAGTCGGGTTATGAATGCGGTATCGGGCTGGAGAACTTCAACGATCTAAAGCCCGGTGACGTGATCGAGAACTTCGAGATGGAGGCGGTGCTGCGCAAGCTCGGTGCACCCAAGCCCGAGCAGGCGCGCGGCGCAGGTGGCGGGGTGGAAAAACAGCTTCAACCTTGAGGCGAGGCGACCGAGCCTCGGCCGCGGGATATGCGCCGGTGAGGCATGGCGGTGGTCGCGACACCGCTCGTGCGGGCTGATGCAAGGGGCGCGTGTTCATTCGGGAGGACCCAGCAAAATGGTCGTCGGCGTCATGCGGCTTACCCTGTTTTTGCCGGAGAACCATTCGCTCAAAGGTAAGCGCCAGGTGCTGCGCGCGATCAAAGATCGCGTGCGGAACAAGTTCAACGTGTCGATCACGGAGTCGGATGGCCACGACATGTGGCAGCGGGCCGAGCTTGGAATCTGCCAGGTCGGGAGCGATCGCGCTTTCGTCGATTCGGCGCTGCGTGAAGTCGTCAACTTTATCGACGCGCTCGGCCTCGCTCCGTTGGGCGAGGAAGTTCTCGAGATTCTGAATTACTGAGTTTCGTGCGCGCGCTGCGTGCATACCGGCCGGCCGCGCCTGTGTGGACGTCTTTCGCGCGTGGCGTGCACGACCGTAGGATTGCTTTATGGCTGAGAGCGACGGCAGGCGGCCCGGACGGGTCGCCGAAATGGTGTTGCGTGAACTTTCGCAGATGTTGCTGCGCGACCTGAAGGACCCGCGCCTGCGCGGCGTCACACTCACTGCAGTGCGGATGACAGATGACCTGCGTCATGGGCGGGTGCTTTTTTCCCATCTGGAGGGACGCGCGCGCGCTCCCGAAGCGGTGCGCGGCTTTCGCAGCGCCAGCGGCTTTATCCGCCGCCAGATCGGGCGGGCACTAGGTTTGCGCTACACTCCAGAACTGGACTTCGAGTTTGATCCCGGTCCCGAGAGCGCGGCGCGGATCGGCGCGCTTTTGCGCGAGGTCCGCCCTAAGGACTAGGGCGAGAACGCTCTTCCGCCGCATCGTTCGCCGCGTATACTGCGCCCTGAATTCCTTATGGACGGAATCATTATTATCGACAAGCCGAGCGGCCCGACCTCTGCGGAAATTGTGCGCCGAGTCAAATCGCGGCTCGGCAAGCGGGCGCGCGTTGGCCACCTCGGCACGCTCGATCCTTTCGCCACGGGCGTGCTCCCGGTGCTCATTGGCGAGGGTACGAAGCTCGCGCCGTTTCTGCAGGAAGGGGAGAAAGAATACCAGGGCCTGATCGCGCTCGGCGTAGAGACCGATACCCTTGACCGCACAGGCGGGGTGGTACGTACCGCCCCTCTGCCCGCACTCAACGCGGACCGGTTGGCGGAGCTGGCGGCGCAGTTCACCGGGGAGATCGAGCAGACACCACCGATCTTCTCGGCGATTAAACGCGAGGGCACGCCACTTTACCGGTTGGCGCGTCGCGGAGGGGAGGTCGAACCACCGCCGCCACGCCGGGTGAGGATAGTGCGGCTGGAACTGGGCGTGGCCGATGCGAGCACGCTCTGTTTCAGTGTCTTATGCTCGCCGGGGATGTATGTGCGCTCGCTCGCCCGCGATATCGGCGTTGCCCTGGGCAGCGCTGCCCATTTGGCGGAGCTGCGGCGCGTGCGCAGCGGAAGCTTCACGATCGCGCAGGCACAGCCGCTCGACCGAGTAATCGCGGCGATGGAAGCGGGCACCGACCCAGGTCTGATTGGCCTTCGGCAAGCCATATTGGATGCGCCGGAGGTAGAAGTTGACGCCGCAACCGAACGGCGGCTGCGCCACGGCGATTCCCGCGCACTCGACGGGCTGGCGCCGCCCGGCGCGAAATTGTTCAAGGTGATCGCCCGGGGCGAACTGGCTGCCATCGCGAATACTACCTCGCGCGTCACCGCGACTATCGCTCGCATCTTCGGCGACGGGGCCGCCCTCTAATCTGCTCTGTGGGTCTGGTAGGGTCGGCGTCGCCTTTACCTACATCAAACTAACCAATCCTGTGTTATGACATGAGTTGTGAGGTTTGGATCGGCAGGATAAAATAAAACCGCTCCCAGAAGTAACCATGGCCGCTAACCGAGACCGACTCGCGCTGATCGAAGAGATCTCCTCGATTGGCGGCGAAGCTTCCACCGAACTGCGCGAAACGCTCGATCGGATCGTGACGACGATTGCGTCCGGGATGGAGGTCGAGGTCTGTTCGATCTACCTGGTCGATCCGCAGCGCGAACGACTCGTCCTGCGCGCAACCGTGGGTCTCGAGCGTGATTCTGTGGGCCGGGTGTCGATGCGTGTCAATGAGGGGCTTGTTGGCCTGGCGATCGAATCGACCGAGCCGGTGTTGGTCGAAGACGCGATGAGCCATCCGCGTTACAAGTATTTTCCCGAAACCGGCGAGGAACGCTACCATACGTTTCTTGCGGTTGCGATTCAGGAAGGGCGACTCACGCCGATCGGTGTGCTGGTGGTGCAAACGCTGCGCCGGCGCAAATTCGGCAAGGCGGAGGTTCGGCTGCTGCGGACAGCGGCCGCCCAGGTTGGCCAGATCCTGTCGCGCTTCCAATTGCGTGAGACGCTGGCGACCAAGGAGAAGGAGCGCGACGAGTACCGGCGGAGGATGATCGAGGCCAACCGCCAACTCAAAGGCTACGAAAAAGTCGGCGGCACCACGCGCGTTGCGGCTCCCGTCAAAATGCGGCGGCCGCGGCTAGTGGGTCTGCCCGCCGCCCCCGGATTCGCGCACGGAGCGGCGCATGTTGTCGGCACCTTCCTCAGCACGATCGACCGCAACCTCCGGGCGCGCGACCCCAAGCCCGAATTGAAGCGTCTCGAGGAGGCGCTGGTCCGATCGCGCGGCGAACTGGCGGCGCTGAAGATGAGGATGTCGCCGTTGATGCCGGAAGGCGAACTCAAGATCTTCGATGGCCACCGGCTGATTCTGGAGGACGAAGAATTCGTCGCGCGTATCCGCGAAGCGATCATCGCGGGTTATGCTGCGGAGAGTGCGCTTTTTCGCGTGATCGATGAACTCGGCGCGCAGATGCTTGCGGTGGCGGACGGCTACCTGCGCGAGCGTGCGACCGACTTTCGCGACGTCGGCCATCGCGTGCTGCGCCATCTGCGCCAGGACGAGCGCGGCGCCGCGTTCGCCAGACCGACGATTTTAATCGCCGAGGAGCTCACACTCTCGCAAATGACGCTGGTATCGCACGAGAACCTTGCGGGTATTGCGTTGCAATCGGGCGGGGTGACGTCACATGCGGCGATTCTGGCGCGCGCGTTCGAGATTCCGACCGT
>JASHZA010000210.1 GCA_030042765.1 Candidatus Binataceae bacterium
TTTAGAGCCAAACGTTGAGTCAGGCGATTACCGGCGCGATGGCCGGATCGAACCACTCATCGTGGAAGAAATCGGGGTAACGCGCGGGCCGCCGAATTAGGTGAAAGCCGGCACGCGCACAAATTTGGTCGACGCCGCGAAATTCCGGCGCCTCGGCCATAATCCTCGTCGAGCGCCGGCAGCGCAAGCGTCATCGAGGTCGTTATAGGCGATTGGCTGGTAGGAGGCAAACGGGGGATTCGTCATGCGACCGGGGTAGCGGAAAGAGGGAGCCGCGATAGATGCGAGTCCAGAATTGCCAGTTGTTTCGTTGGAGCGCCAGGAGCGCAAGCGTCATCGAGGTCGTTGTGCGCGATGGGGGTGCGGGGAGGGAAATCTCGACGGGGTTGAGTTAAGTGGCGGGGGTCGCGATGCTGGAGAGATGCGTGCCCCGGCCGGCGCAAGCGCGATTTCGTTCGGATTTCCGCGAATCTACCGTGGCGCGTTGATTTTTCTGCTGGTCGCTTGCTTCGGCTTTATCGGCTTTTCCGCCGGCGTCGCGATGGACGAGCCCGGGATGCGATCGTTTGTCGTTGCCGCCGGTGGGGTCGCTCTCTTCGGGTCCGGCGCGATTATCTCGGCGATCTACTGGTCGAGGTCGCGCGACCGAATCTCGGTCGATGACGACGGAATTGCATATGTTCCGCACCGGGGTCCGGCGACTTTTATCGGATGGGGCGAGGTCGGCAAGGTCGAGGCGCACTATCTGATAAGGCGCCTGGTCGTCCAGGATCGCATGGGGCTGAGACGGATCAACCTGGGATACCATCTTGAGGATTTCAGCCGGCTCCGCGAAATCGTGCGGAAGCGGACGGCGAATCGGCCCGGCCGGCCGGCGCCAATCGAGTCCTATCGAGAGCGGCAAGGCTCGCCGGTTAGTGCGCGGGCGATGACCCCGTCAGCCATGGCGCCGACGGCGCGGCCGGCGGTGTTCCATGCGGAGCTGCGGACGTGGGTCGTGGTCATGAGTCCACTGGCGGTGGGCGTAGTCTATGGGTTGATCGTACTGTGGACGCATCAGTCGCTCGGCCCGGACCGGACGCGAGTGCTGATCCTGTATTTCGTGATCCTCGCCGCGGCCGAGTTGATCCTGATCGCCAGGCTGCCGTGGCGAATAATGCTATCGGATAGCGCGGCGAGCGTCGGGTATCCGCTGTGGAATCGCGTAGTGCCGTACCGGGCGATTACGAGGATTGAATTGTTGCGCGGGTTGAATCGCGAGGGCCGACGGCTCGAAACCGTGCGAATGGAGCTGAAAAACGGGCGGGCGCTGTCGTTCAGGAATCTGAAGTCGGGGGAGCGTACGCTGTATGAGGTTCTGATGGCGCGATGGGGACGGGATTTGTAACAAGCAGCTCTTATTCTTGACGGAGCTCGCAGATTGGCCCGCTTGCTCCGCGCGGCATGCGCGCTCCGCTCGCGCGCGCTCGACAAAGGGAGCGGTTTCCGGATGGCGGCGGTGTTATTGGGCTGCGCGGACGTCGAGGGACGTTACTTCGCGCACCCATCGCGCATGCCGCTTTTCACCGGGGACCACCATGCGAAAGGGGCCCTCCGAAGCTGACAGCATCCGGCCGTCGCGCCGATCGGCGAGAAGAATGACGCGGTCGGTGAAGTCGGGATCGAACTCGGGGAGAGCGAAGACCGCGTGATAACCGTCCAGGGCCGAGACCACAAGGTAAAGCTTCAGCCGCGGCCCACGGAGGTCCTTCCCAAGCGGTACCTCGGCCCGCCGCAGCAGCTCCACCACTGGAACGCCTTCGTAAAGCGCCGGTGCGCCCTTCTCGTCGGTGACTTTCACGGTCTGCCGCGGGAGCTTCATCAGGTCGTCGTCGTGCAATACGAGCGGGCGGCCGACCTGCCCGGTGATGCGGAGCGCGGGCGGAGGATTCGCAATGTCCTGGGCTAAGGCGGGCGCGGGTAACGCGGCAAGGGCGAGAGCGAAAAGGCCAAACGCGAAAAGTGATCCGGCCTTCCAACTACTGCGCTCGCGTATCGGCGACAAAAGGGTCAGTCCTTCCGAATCATTACCTCGGTTGCCTTGATGACAGCGGTGACCTTGTCGCCTTTCTTCAGATTTAATTCCTCCGCGCTGTGCCTGGTTATTACCGATTCGATCACGTTGTTGCCTACTTTCACGGTTATGAGCGCGGTAACCGTTCCGAGCAGGACGTCGGTGATCTCTCCCTCCAGATGGTTGCGAGCACTGAGCGGCATGGGTCGCCTCCTTGACGTCCGGACTTGCGTCGGAATGGTGTTTCCTGAAACCACCGACCGACCGATCCTAACAGACGGATACAAGCCAATTAAGGCCGGACCCTCGCGAATCTCGCGCTTGATCCAGTGTGCGGAGGCGTGTCGGCCTGGCACCCTATAGCGAGGCGAATGTTCGTTTTTGTCTCGTTCCACGGCATCCGATCGTAAAGTTGCGTCAATCAGCCGCCGCGGCCTGAGGTTCCGCTTGAATCCGCTGCTTGAGAATCGCCCGGAGTACGCGAGGAGGCGACATCGGCAGTTCAGTCATCCGGACACCCGTTGCGCGATAGATGGCATTGGCGGCGGCGGCCGGCGGTGGCACAATCGATACCTCACCGACGCCGCGAATTCCCAATGGATGGCCCGGATTTGGCACCTCCACAATTGCGGTTTCGATCATCGGCAAGTCGAGACAGGTAGGCATTCGGTAGTCGAGCAACCCGAAATTCCGCAGGTTACCTTTGGCGTCGTACACGTACTCCTCGTTGAGCGCCCATCCGAGGCCTTGCGCGGTGCCACCTTGCATTTGCCCTTCGACGTAACTTGGATGAATCGCTTTGCCGACGTCTTGAGCGATGGTGCAGCGCAGAATCTGGCTCTTGCCGGTATCCGGGTCCACCTCGATATCAACCAGCGTAACCGCGAAGGCAGGGCCGACTCCGCGCGCGTTAACCGTTGCGCGGCCGACGACAGGACCACCTGTACGAGCCAGCCTGGAAGCGAGTTGCCTCACCGTGACCGGCGAAATGCCTTCGCCGCTGGCGCTGAAGGCGCGGCCATCGAAGGTGACCTCTTCGGGTTTCTTTTCCCAGAGCCTGGCGGCGCGTTCCTTGAGCTGGCGCAAGGCGTCGTGCGCCGCTTCATAGACCGCCTGGCCGGTTGCGAGAGTCGTTCGGCTGCCGCCGGTGACGTCAGTGTGGCCAATCGAATCGGTATCGGCCACCAGCGGGCGGACGTCGTTGACCTCGAGCCCGAGCACCTCGGCGGTAATCATCGCCATCGAGGCGCGCGATCCGCCGATATCGACCGAGCCGGTGACGACGCTGGCAGTACCGTCGGTGTGAATGTTCACGGTCGCGGACGACTGAAGTCCCGCGTTGAACCAGAATCCGGCCGCGACGCCCCGGCCACGGTGGTTGCCTTCCAGTTTTGATCGGTAGTGGGGGCTGTTCTTGATCGCCTCGCAGGTCTCGATGAAGCCGATGCGTCGAAAGGGAGGCCCAGCGGTTTGCGCGCTGCCCTCGGTAACGCCGTTGATGATGCGGAAGTCGATTGGATCGAGACCGCATCGTTCAGCCAACTCGTCGACGATGGTTTCCGAGGCGAATGCGGCGTTACTCGCGCCGGGGGCGCGATAGGCGGCGGTCTTTGGCCGATTGACGATGACGTCGTAGGCGTCGATGCGCAGATGCGGGATATTATACGAAGCGACGATCGTCATCGCGCCGGCCCCCACCGGCGATCCTGGAAACGCACCGGCCTCGTACGCCATCCAGATTTCGGCGGCTACGAGTTTGCCGTCTTTGGTCGCTCCGAGCTTGCAGCGGATCTTCGAACCGGAAGTTGGACCCGTTGCGCGCAGGACCTCGGCTCGGGTCATCACCAACTTCACCGGTCGTCCGCTTTTTTTGGACAAGAGAACGGCAACAGGTTCTAGATAGGCAACCAGCTTGCCTCCGAAACCGCCGCCGATCTCCGCAGGCACGACCTTGATGCTCCCCTCGGGCATCTTGAGCACCTGAGCGGTGAGGGAGCGGATGGCGAAAGGCCCCTGGCTCGAACAGTAAATCGTCGCATGGCCGTCGCTGCTGTAAATGCCGACCGCGTTGTGCGGTTCGACATAGCCCTGATGGACCATCGCGGTGTTGAACTCACGTTCGACGATGTAGTCGGCGGCTTTGAAGCCTTCGTCGATATCCCCGCGCTTGAATTGAAGATGATTGGCGACGTTGGTGGGCTGATCCGGTCCTTGTTCCTTGTTGCGCAGATCCTCGAGGATAATCGGCGCGTTGGGCCGCATAGCCTCATCGACTTTCATCACCGGCGGCAGGACTTCGTATTCGACCTCGATCAGGCGAAGCGCTTCCTCCGCCGTGTTGCGATCGGTGGCGGCGACCGCAGCAACGGCGTGACCGTCGTACAGGACCTTATCGCGAGCGAGGATGTTCATAGACAGATAGCGTGGGTTGACCGTCCCTTCGCCCATCTGTTCGGTCTTGCTGGCAACGTCGGGCAAATCCGCGCCGGTGACGATGGCGAACACGCCTGGGACGTTCAGTGCTTCGGCAAAATTGATCCTCTTGATGCGGGCGTGGGCGTGCGGACTCCGCAGGACCTTCCCATGAAGCATTCCCGGAAAGCTGTAATCGGCACCGTACCGGGCACGGCCTGTTACTTTGTCTGCTCCATCGTGGCGAATCGGCCGTGTGCCAATCACCCGGAAGTTCGGAGCCGAGCCATTCTTGCCATTACCGCCATTAGTTTCCGACATTGTGTCCTCTTTCGAACCGCGCACCAGGTGCCGTTATCATGGCGAATTGACAAGTATCATGGCAAGGCCGGAGATGCGTGGACACGATCGAAGTTCTTCGGGCGTGACTCGCGCAGAATGACTCGTT
>JASHZA010000211.1 GCA_030042765.1 Candidatus Binataceae bacterium
TCTGTTTGGTAAAAGTAGCGAGGTCGAAGTAATCGCGCCAAACCTTGATCTTACCGGCGTTGTCCAACTCGAACATTCCGGCGACGGGAATATCGGCCTTCTTGCCATTTTTCATGGAAATTGAGTCGACGCGCGAATTGAAAACAACATTGCCCTCGTGCGCGCTCTTGAGGATTTTGGCGGTGAACGTGACCGTATCCTTGAGGAACCCCTGCGTCATCTCGCGTATCGCCGGCTTGCCGTTGGCGGGGGCCATCGGGACGTTGTCCCAGACCGCATCTTCGGCGAAGTAGCTCATGATTCCGTCGAGATCCAAACGGGCCCATGCGGCAAAAAGGTCACTTACGACTTTTTCACAATTAACTGCCATTGGTTGTCTCCTGTTGGATTGGCGATCAAGCTTCTGCAACTGTCTGTGTAGAACGAAGCGGCCCTGCTATCAAGGCTTGGTGCCGCGCCAGCGATCCGGAAAGAGTCAGCGCGATCGCGCGGTCACTCCCCTATCTTCGTTGTCGCGGTCACACTCGAATGAGACTCCGTATCGCCCATTACAGCCAGCAGCTTTTCATATTGATCAGCCGGGTAAAACACGTACCCGCTGGCCGTACCGTTTGGCGGAATAGTCGTTGGCTTGAGCGACAAGTTCGCGATTTGGTCCTCCGCACGCTGTTCTGCCGCCTGATGGGCCGTCCAGATGCCTTGCGCTCCGCCGGCTACCAGACCGGCCGCGCTCCCTATCAATGACCCCGTCAAGGCGTTGGTCCAGGACATTCCTCCGAGGCCGCCCATAGCTAATCCTGACACACCGCCGACGGCAGCCGCGGGCACTCCATAAGCCGCAGCCGTGCCCATACTCGATACCAATCCGGCCGCGCCACCCGCTTGAGCGACCGCCTCGGTAAGGGGCACCACCGGAACGCGATTGCCATCGCCCCCCTGCGCGAAAATTTCCGCCGGGCTCTCGAGCAAGGGATCATCGCTCCCGTTCGCCACCGATATATAGACCGGGACGACCTTGCCCACCGGCTTGTTCACTACCGCGACCACCGACACATGGCCGTTGGTCGGAGTGGCGACTACTTTGGGAAGTGACAACGGAGAGGGAGTGGCGACCGCACCATTACTCGAGCAACCGGCCGTCACCAGAGCCGCCAGGATTACGAGGCGTTCAAGATAACGCATCGACGCTCACCACAAATCGCGAGTTTGTGTGACATATAGCACTCCTGGGCTATGATTTGCTAACGCCGAGCGTGCTTTCTCCGGGATTCGCAATCAACGTTAAGCTCATCGACAAGAGCGTCACGCAGTAGCGCAGGGCAGGGCGGGAACTTCGCATTCGGGCCCGGACGCTATGCAACTCTGTTCGGAGCAAGGCGCCGCGAGCTACATTGAATCCATGGAAATCAGACCGTTTGGGAAGCTCGGCAAGATAAGCTGCCTTACACTTGGCGGCGGTGGCACTGGCCAGGTCTGGGGCCGGACCAGCCGCGACGAAGCTATCGCCACCGTGAAGGACGCCGTCGAGGCTGGCATCACCTTTCTCGACGTCGCGCCGGCCTATGGCAAAGGTGAGGCCGAGCTCGTCATCGGTGCCGCCTTCAACGGCCGCCTACCCGACGGCGTGCGCCTGTCGACGAAGTGCATGCTTGGCAATCCGCCGCGCGAAGAGGTCCTCCCACGGCTCGAGCGAAGCCTCGACCAGAGTCTGGCCCGCACCAAGTTGAGAATGATCGACCTTTTCTTTCTGCACGGTCAGATTGTGCCGGACACGATGGCTGGGCGCGGCACACCACGCACGCTCTTCGTCGAGGCGGTGCGGCCCGCCCTCGAGCAACTTGTCGCCAAGGGTCGCATCGGTGCATGGGGAATTTCGGGCATCGGCGTCCCCACCGCCATCCTCGACACGATCAACGAGGACCCGCCTCCCGCCGCCGTTCAGGCAGTCGCCAACCTGCTCGATTCCGTCGGCGCGATGCGGCTATTCGACGAACCCGCACGCCCGCGCGAAATCATCGCCGCTGCCCGCCGTCGTGGCATCGCCGTGATGGGAATTCGCGCAGTACAGGCCGGTGCTCTCGCAGATGCCTTCGATCGCGAATTGCCTGAAGACCATCCCGAAATGGTCGACTATCGGCGAGCCGCTCCCTTTCGCGTTCTGGCCAAAGAAGTTGGTGAATCCGCCGCTGCGCTCGCCCATCGCTACGCGCTCTCTGTCCCCGGCGTCGCCACCGTAGTCCTCGGGGTCAAGAATCGCATCGAACTGCGCGAATGCCTCGAGGCTGCCGAACGCGGCCCGCTCGATTCCGCGCTCATCGCCCGGATCGACGCCGCCGTGGGTAGACACTAACCGGGTAGGAAGGCCGGATTCTCCGAGTTCCCCGAGGTCAGTTTGTCCTTGCGCCGATGGAGCAAAATAGCGCTGCCCGACGAAACGCCGATCGCTATCGCGATGTATGCAATCATGAAACCGGCCGACGGCCTCGTCGATGCGGGGTTCCGAATCGAATAAAGGACAAGATTCAAAATTACATAGACGGCGTACGCGTAAGCGATCGGCAATACCCATCGCCGCATTCGCCAGATGCCGATCGCGTATACCACCAGCAGAACTCCGAACGCGGGACCAAGGATCGCGTTCGCGACTCCGTGCGTTTTCACCCCGAAGAACATGAAGCCGGCGCTTGCCTCGAGATGGAACGGCTTCGAAAAGTTCGAGAGAGCCAGGATTGCGAACAAAACGGCGAACGTAGTGAGCACCGGGCCACGTTGCACTTCCATCATGGGGAAATCCTCTCTCTCCGATTGCAGCTTCCTAATAGTCCGCGACGACCATCCGGGCGCGTTACACCTTGCGAGGTCCGGCACAATTACGCCTGTCGGCTTCGCCGCAGCATTCCTTGCACCAGCCGGTAACTAAGCGCGCGCTCGATCATCCCCGCGATGTAAAACGCCCCGATCAGCGGTGATACCAGCCTGACCAGCCGTCCCGGCCACATCGGTGCCGGAGTCCACGCCAGTACGATCACCAGAGCGAAATTAATAATGCCGCCCCAGTGGCCGATCCGGCTCTTGATCGGCTCCGACGAACCGCCCATCGCGACCGAATCGATAGTGTACTGCGCGAATGAGCACGCAATCAGAATAGGTATATAGATGGGAATCGCTCCCGCTATCGCCTCGCTCGTCAACGCGGTCAGGACGAAAACGATATCCGCTGCCGGATCGAGCCATTTCCCGGCCCCCTCGGCGTGCCCCATCCAACGAGCGACTGGGCCATCGGCATAGTCGGAAACAGCCGCCGCTATCGCAATCGATCCTAATATTGCCGGTCTGCGAACGCCCGTCACGAACGCGATCAGCCAGACGACAGCCAGCACAAACCGCGACGCGCTCAGCAGATTCGCCACCTGCGTTTTGGCGATGTTCTCAGGCTGCACACTCGCAGGCGCGGCAGGACTCTTCGTCCCGTCGATACTCGGCGCCGCGCTTCCGGGCCTCGAAACAAAGCCACGGGGCAAAACGTGTCCCGGCGTGATTTTGATTGCGACAATCTGGCCGCTGTCGAACCGTTTCTCCCGCGGCCGATGAAAGCCAATCCGTGCCAGCAAATACCTCCGCGGATAATCGTCGACTATCTGCCTCGCGAGTTTCGGATCGTTACTGATCTCGGCAACGCCCATCAGAGCGGAGCCGCTGCGCTTGCCTATCCAGACGATTACCCGGCTCCCACTGCGCGTGCGCCGCGCTGTCCACGAATCTCGCGGGGTCTGAATTAGTATCGAGTTGTCGTCAGTCAGCGTGAACCAGACGGGCACCGCCTTGCTCTGCGTCCCGTTCTTGCGCACCGTCGCTATATAGATGTGCCGGGCGCCGCGCATCGCGGCGATCTGGCAGCTTGCAACCTGTGCCTCGCCGTTCATCGTCAGGCCGCGGAGCGAGGCAGCCAGGCGTAGGCTGCCGCGAGGGCTTCCCGCGCGATTGCGGTGACAGGCTTACCATGCCCCATGATAAGGGCTTCGAACGGAAGCGCCAGCAGCTCGTCCAGGCAGCGGCGTGCGGCAGCCCGATCGGGGAACGCGGTCCAGCGGATCACGCGGCTCAAGGCGACCCGGTCGTAAAATCCCATCGTCCGCGCATAGAACTTCGTCCAGCCATCCTGCGGGCATCCCACGTTGTGTACAAGGTCGGCGACTATCAGCGTTCGCGACGGCTGATGGACTATCGCGCTCTCTTCGAGCCGGAACCCTTCAATCCGCACTTCATCGAGGACCCCGGCAAAAGCCGGGTCCGGCGCGGAACCGTGGACTCGGTCGATCCGCAAATCACGGCGCTTTTTGGCCAAACCCGCTGGCGCGTGTAGCCGCGCCGACGGAAAAGCCGTGGCCCACTCGCCGATCCACAGGTGATGGAACAGGTTCGGCGCGTAGAGGTGGGCTACCGGCCCCAGCGTCTCAACGGCGTCGCGGCGGTTTGGCGTCATGGCCACTGGCGAGTAGAGCAGCAGGCTCCCGTCGCTCAGACGAAGCACCGTCATCGTGGTCGTGAGCCGCATGCCGAGAAAACACACCGGCTCGCTGTCGATCCAAACCCCGTCCGCGAACGCAGCCAGTCCATCGGCGATTCCGCCACCGCGGTCCACAACCTGTGCCCCGCCATTCATCGTGATGCCTCCGGCAAAGTCGTCCACCTGAAGAATCAACCGGCCTCCGCGATCAGGATGCGATAACCGGCGTCGAGGCTATCCCGACTCCTCAGTTCCCCGAATCGTCGATCCCACGCGCCGTCTGCAAGGTCGCGCGTCAGCCGCGCCAGCCCGTCTTCGATCGCTTCGTGTGGAATCTGCGCAAAACACGACATCGATGCCCGGCGGCCCGCATCGAGGTACTCCTCGGGCCTCGCCCAGAACGCCGCCAGAAAGCCATCCTGGCAGTCGCGCGGGACGGGCACCGGGATCATCTTCGCCCCGCCCAGACTATCCGCCAGCTCCTCTATCGGGGCGAATCGAGTCGAGTCGAAAACCGTGATTTCGGGAAAGTAATGCGCGG
This sequence comes from Candidatus Binataceae bacterium, assembly GCA_030042765.1. Classification (GTDB taxonomy): domain Bacteria; phylum Desulfobacterota; class Binatia; order Binatales; family Binataceae; genus JASHZA01. The sequence goes on from JASHZA010000211.1 coordinate 5,049, forward strand.
TCAACCAAAACGTGGCGCCCGCCGCCAAATCCCACGTCAGAATCACGACTCGCCGCCGAGCCACCCGCCGTATCTCGGCAAGCCCGCGCGCCTGATCTTTCCAGTGATGGATCGTCAAAACGGCGAGCGATGCGTCAAAAGCACCGTCCGCGAACGGAAGGTGCTCCGCGATTGCGCGCACCACCGGCGACGCGTCCGGCGGCCGCTGCCTGATCATCTCGATCGACGGCTCGACCGCCATCACGGCGAGATGCCGCGGCTCGTACGATCCGGTGCCCGCGCCTACGTTCACCGCCGTCGCGGCATTGCCCAGCGCCTCCACGATCTGCCGGGCAATTCGCGGATCGGCTCTGCGATTCAGCGAGTAACGGCGTCCGATCGTGTCGTAGCTCTTGTTCATTGTCCATCGCGGGCCACTGAGCCGCGATCCCTCACGCGTAGTTCCGCTCGTGCCGCGAATGTGCCTCCAGACCCGAAAGCTCGCGGATCGCCCGCGGAAGGAAACACAACCCGATCAGTCCATTGCACAACATGAACGTGAAATGCGCCGCCAGGCTGTAAGCCAAAATCCGCGCGCTCGATGCGTTGGCGGAAAAAAACAGCAACCATGCCGCCTGGCTCGTACCCAGATGCGCCACTGCGACCGGCAGCGCCGCCGCCAAAAAAACCAGCGGAA
>JASHZA010000212.1 GCA_030042765.1 Candidatus Binataceae bacterium
GATCCATGCAAGCAAATAGAGCACCGTCGCACCGGTCAGAAAGGCCACCGGATAATGCACTATCAATGGGTGCAGATTCTGGAGGACTTGCGCGCCCGGAAACAGGCGCGCAAGCGCCGCCACGAGCCGCTCAGTCAACGGACTACTTCACCGACTTCACGGTGAGATAGGTGATCCCGCCCTTGCTATACTCGTCGCCCGTTACCGTAACCTCGTCTTCCATCTTGTTGATAACGGAGTCCGGCAACGAACTGGCGTTCTTTTCGGGCAGCAGGACGTACATCTTATCGGTGCCTTTTTCCACCAGGGCGACCGGAATTCCCTTCTTTGCACAACCCATGGCACATTGCTTGTGGCCCGGGCCGTGCGCGCCGGCAGTAACGTAGCAAAAGCTGTCCTCGAGCGTGCCCGTCACGCTCTTGTCCGCAGCGTACGCGCCTGATGAAAGACCGACCGAGAGAACCAGGCCAATCCCAGCTATCGCAAACTTGTTCATGATCCGCCTCCGGTTGATCGGTTGTGGCTTCACCCGCAAGGGCGTCCACGCCCTGGGGCACGCGCAGCAGATTGAATGACGTACCCGGCAGCGGATTATCGCAAAAAATCCCCGCGCGCGCGACCACGAATAATCGCGCCAAATGGGGAAAGCGGTGGCGAGGTCGGCGGAGTGTACGAGATTTAGTCCGTTCGAAAAAGGCGATGGTCTGCCTGAACGGACGGTTTAGCGCCGTAGCGACCTGGCTTCAACCGGCGAGCCGACTCCGCCGATCAGTTCGCGCCATCGGGCGCGCCTGGCGCTTTCACCAGGGGGCTTCAAACGCTCGAGATGTCGCTCGAGGATTTCCTTGAGTTGGCGATTCAGCTGCTCGATCTCGACTTCTTCGGCGATCTTGGGCCGCTCGTTGCCGTCCCGGATGCCGCGCCGCCTGCGACCGTAAAGCTCCTGCAATCGGAGTTCGGCTTTTGCCAGCAGCGCCTTGTACTTGTAATCGAGCCGGCGCAACGATTCATTCATCTCGGCGGCCGCTCGAAAGCGGCTCCGCAACATCGACCATTCGACCACTGCCAAAACCATCGCGCCAAGCATCAGGAACGCGCCAACAATCGCGCTCATTGCCAGCGCGCGCCACCACGGCAATCCCCGCAGGTCGCGATCGCTCTGCTCTCTGACCGTCTGAAGCTCTTCGACCTGCGCATGCAAGGACGCGACCTTCTGCTCGCTCGTTTCGGCCCTTTGTTCCGCGACCTGCCGCGCACTCGAAGTTTCTTCGATCTCCTCGATCAGAGAACGTTCGCGGGCCACGAATGGATTAGGAATCCGCAGCGTATCGCCCGCGGTCAATTCACTGTCAGGACTCATGCGATTGGCATGAGCGATATCGGCCACACTGATGCCGAAGGTGGCGGCGATAGAGCCGAGCGTGTCACCTGGCCGTATAGTGTAGGGAAACGTGGGATGCGAACGAACGTTGGAGGCCGAGAGGTTTGGCGACACGTCGCGCCCAGCGGGCATCGTGGATTCCGGTTGTGAAGGCGGTTCCGCGGCTGCCGGCTCCGAGGCCGCAGGAACGCTTGGCGAAGCGCCTATGTCCTCTTCCGTTACGGCAGCCGCTGGCACGGCCATCGCAACAAGCAGCGCAAACGAGCCAAGCCCAGTGATCAGGGTCAAGCCGAACCCGCTCGATCGCCGTAATATCATGCTCCCCATCGGAAATCCCGTGTGCCCCCTCGATAAGTAGCCTAATCCAATCGCGACGCGATGCAAACGTTAAAGTTGGCGGCCTGCTCGTTTCTGCTCAGCATAGGATGAGAATGACAAACGAGCGCGAAATTTGTAGGGTAAAAGGCGAAGTTTGCTGTTAGGGATATCGCCTTGCTAATCAGCCTGAAAAGCGGAAGATCTCAAGGTACTCGAGGTTGCCCGCCGCCCCGGCGATTGGAGACTCGATAGAACCTACCAGTTCCAGTCCGATCGCCTTGGCGAACTCCGAAACATCAGCGAGGGTCTGCGCTCGCAACAATTCGTTTCGCACAACGCCGCCTTTGCCGACCTTGCCTTTGCCCACTTCAAACTGCGGCTTGACCAGCGCGATTATTTCGGCCGGCACCGCTGCCAGTATCTTAAGCTTGGGCAGCACCAGGCGAAGGGAAATGAAGCTGACGTCTACAACGATTAGGTCAGGCTGATAAGGCAGGTCGACGGCGGCCACGTTTCGGATATTCGTGCGATCTATTACGGTCACGCGCGCGTCCCGCCGCAGGCGGTCGGCCAATTGCCCGTAACCAACGTCGAGCGCGATCACGTGCGAGGCGCCACGGCGGATCAGGACGTCGGTGAAGCCCCCGGTCGAAGCGCCGACGTCCAGCGCGAGGCGTCCCTCGACGCGAACGTTGAAGTTATCGATCGCGGCCAGCAGCTTGTAAGCCCCGCGGCTCGCATATTCGGCCACGCCTCCGACTACCGCAATCTCGGCCGTCGCTTCGACCTTAAGGTCAGGCTTTGCCGCAGGACGCGAATTGACTCGCACGCGGCCCGCCATGATCAGCCTCTGGGCGATTTCGCGGCTCGCGGCAAGGCCACGACGGGCCATCTCGACGTCAAGGCGCGATCGCATGAGCCCCGGCTCTCGACGTTGGGTTCCGTTCGTACCCGGGCGGGCAGGTACACTGCACTGCAGCGAATGCCGACGGCATCAGGGCATTAGCGTGCTGCCATGAAGCGCCGCAGCTAAAAGGGAATATCGTCGTCTTCCTTGATACCGCCGTTGCCCTTGCCCTCGTTTTTCGGGACACCTTCGCCTTGATAGGGCGTGCTGGCCAGGTCACCCTCCGCACCTCGCATCAGAACTTCGACTCGCTGCTCGACTTCGTTAAGCTTGTGGTTGAGCGATCGCACGAGCCCCACACCCCGCTCGAACGCCTCGATCGAGTCCTCCAGAGAGAGTTCACCGGAATCGATTTTAGTGACGATCGATTCGAGGTCGCCGAGTTCCTCCTCGAATTTCCGGACGCCGCTCGCATTAGCGAAGGTGCCGCCAGATACTGGATTCGCGACTTCCTCTGACTTTTGCTTGTTCGCCATGGCCGTAATTTATGTCTCCCGCGCAGTTGTGCGAGCCACCAGCCGCCCGCGGTTGAGCCGGATACCTAATTCGTCGCCGACATCCACACTACCGGCGTCGACGATCGCGCGACCGTCGCGCGCGTTGACGACCACCGCATAACCGCGCTCGAGGACGCGCAGCGGTGATACTGCGTCCAACCGCTGGGCCGCGGCTCCTAGCTGCATCTGCCGCCTCTCCAGCGCCATCTCCAACGCCGCTTCGAGTTGCACCCGCGCGGTCTCGAGCCGAACACGTTTTGTCGCGACGATCGCGCGCAGGTTGGCCTCGGCCATCCGCGCGCCGAATCGCTCGACCGTGCGCCTCATCGGCGCCGTTCGTGCACCCATTGACTGCGCGAGCCGCAGCGCCAGGCGGCTTGTGATCAGACGCTGTTCGCGGGCGAGCGCGAGCGGACTTCTGAGGCGGACCAGGAGTTCGTCCCAACGCCGCCGTGTATCGTCGACACGCGCACGCATCGCGGCATTCAGTTCCTCCGACGCCTCGTCGAGGCGCTGGCGCGCCTGGCGCAGGAGGGTGCGCGGATCGCGCAGCCGGACTTCGAGATGCTGAAGCTGGCGGCGATGCCCACTGGTTGCGCTGCGCATCGCACCTGCCAGCGTCGCGCCGATTTCTTCGAGCCGCCGCAGCAGGTCCGCCTTGTCAGGCACCACCATCTGCGCCGCGGCGGTCGGTGTCGGCGCGCGCAGGTCGGCCACGAAGTCCGCGATAGTGTAGTCGATTTCGTGACCGACCGCGGAAACAACGGGGATCGCCGATCGATATATTGCTCGCGCAACGGCCTCTTCGTTGAAGGCCCATAGATCCTCGAGTGAACCCCCGCCACGTCCGGCGATGATCATCTCCGCCCGGCCATCCCGGTTGAGGTCATCGATAGCGTTGGCGATTTCGAGTGCCGCGCCCGCGCCCTGAACCAGTGCCGGGCGGATCAACACGTGTAGGTTCGGGTAGCGGTCGAATAGCACGCGCAGCATGTCGCGCAGCGCCGCGCCGCCCAGAGCGGTTACGATTCCTACCGCCCGTGGCAGCATTGGCAAAGCCCGTTTGTGCGCCGCATCAAACAGTCCTTCGCGACCGAGCCGCTGTTTCAACTGATCGTATGCGAGTTGGAGTGCCCCCAGCCCGCGCGGTTCCATCTCCTCTGCGTATAACTGCAGCGTTCCGCGAGCTTCGTAGAGATTAACCCGCCCGCGCACGATTACTTCCATTCCATCATCGACCCGAAAGCGCAGGCGACGGCGGGATGATGCGAACATCACTGCGTTGATTGAGCTGCGCGCGTCCTTCAGCGTGAAGTAGAGATGATTCGAGGGCGCGATCCGCGAATTCGAAATTTCTCCGACGACCCAATATTCGCCAAGATGAACTTCGAGCGTCTCGCGCACTATCCGCACGAGTTGCGTGACGTTGAGCGCTATCCGCCGCGCTGCGGCCTGAAGGTTGAGCTCCAGTTGTCCCGCCATCGACTAGAAACTTACCAGAGGCGGGTCCCGCGACCGAACGCCCCATCCTCCCGATGGTTAGGAAAAACGCGGGTTGACGAGGGTGCCTTT
>JASHZA010000213.1 GCA_030042765.1 Candidatus Binataceae bacterium
GCTGATGGTCGGTTGCGAGATTGGCTTGCTCGAATAAAGGCGCTAGTTCGAACTGTCCGGGAGCCACCTCGTTATGGCGTGTCTTCGCCGGGACTCCCAGCTTGAAGAGCTCGCGCTCGGTCTCGAGCATAAAAGCCAGAACGCGCTCGGGTATTGCGCCGAAATAATGGTCCTCGAACTCCTGTCCTTTTGGCGGCGGAGCTCCAAACAGCGTACGGCCCGCCGCGAGCAAGTCCGGACGCGAGAAATAGAAGTGCCGATCCACCAGAAAGTATTCTTGCTCAGGGCCGGCATACGACACTACCGTGGCCGGGTCCGGATGTCCGAATAGTTTGAGAATTCGCTGCGCGTGCTTATTGAGAACTTGCTGCGACCGGAGCAGAGGGGTCTTTTTGTCGAGCGCCTCCCCGGTCCAGGAGACGAAGGCTGTTGGTATACAGAGTGTGGTTCCGTTAGGATTCTCCAGGATATAGGCCGGACTTGTCACGTCCCACGCGGTATATCCACGGGCCTCGAACGTCGCTCGGATTCCCCCGTTAGGAAAGCTAGAGGCGTCCGGCTCACCCTGAACCAACGTTCTACCGGAAAACTCGGCAAACGCGCCGCCTTCGCCGTCAGGAGAGAGGAAGCTGTCATGCTTCTCTGCAGTGAAGCCGGTCAATGGATAAAAGACATGTGCGTAATGGGTGGCGCCCTTTTCGATCGCCCAGTCCTTCATCGTAGCCGCGACGGTGTCGGCTATCGTCGGGTCTAGGGTTGACCCTGTCTCGATCGTTTTCATCAGCGATTTAAAAACTGGCTTCGGCAGCCGCGTTTTCATTATCGCCTTGTTGAAGACATTCGAGCCGAAGAATTCGCTGGCGCCCACGTTCGAGAACGACAGCGGTTGCGATATAGGGTGATAAGTGGTGACAGCCTCAATGGCCTGTAAGCGACCAGTGCTTCCGCTCAAGATCATTCCCTCCCGAAGCTTTTAGACCGGAAAGAAACTCCGCCGCATTCGCGACAGCGATGTGCCTTGCCAAGCAATGATCGCGCCCTGCAAAATGCTCGACGAAGAACCTGATTTCCAACAAAAGTCGCAGCTAGAGCCAAGTTGGGTGCCTCAATTTCCATCAAAAGCACGCTGCGTGTGCAGGCTGAAACGGCGAGTCAGCAGCGCGTTCGCCTGAAATTCGAAAAACTGGCTAGCGTTGGATTCATTCGGTCGCGGCTGCCTAATGCAGTGTGTCAGCAGCTCGCCGGCCTTCTTGAAACTAAGGAAAAAATACGGACAGGCTTCCAGTCCGAATGTCCGTCCGCCAACGATCGTGTAGCACTGGTCCCTAGTGGTTTTGGGAAGCGGGCTAAACGCGGCCCCTAGTGCCAACCATTACGCCAAGCGGCGGAGGCGCTCAACGCCTACTGCGACCGGCTGACAAGAGCGCGTTGCTCGACGGGATGGCCGCACACCAAGCGATGGTGCAATCGCACCCGTAGTCCTCAATTTGACGTGACCGAGTGCAATATCGCGGCTAGGCGGCTGGCGCTGCCCGCGTGCCGCCGGCGCCAGCTACGGCTAAACGAATTATGCCTGCGCCGTACGGACGCGCTGGAAGATCTCGGAGACGACGCGATGGGCTGAAAGCACCGCGCCCTCCTGCCAGCCGTTGACATGGCTTAGATGTTCGCCGGCCAGATAAATGCGATCGTCAGGCTGATTTAACAGCCGATACTCCGCGGTCGGACCTTCAGGCCAATGAACCCAGGGACCCAAGCTGAAGGGGACGTTCTGCCACGCGACCGCCACCGGATGGAGAAGGTCGGAACCATGTCCGGGATGGAGGTGATTCACGGCAACCCGCGAGCGGGCGAATTGGTCGGCAAGCGGAAGCGCGCCCAACCGCTTCGCGTCATCGCCGGTATTGTAGCATCCCAGCAGGATCCCGTTCGGGTTGTGGAAACGATCGCTCGGATACCAGACCAGACTGGTTTCGTCCTTGACGAACGAGATCCCGCCGTAGATGTGATCCTGGGTCTCCCAGAAGCGAGGGGACTGCCATGCGATCTTGACGGCATTGTCATACGCCGTACTTGCGATCGCCTGTCTGAAGGGCACAGAGAAGTTGTTTTCGATTCCGGCCAGCACTGGCAACGGAATTGTTACGATCGCGTAGGCGGCGATTGTCGAAACCGGTCCGCCAGCGCGGCGTTCGTGATAGACGATCCGCACTCCGTCCGACAGCTTGCGGATCTCGCTAACCCGTGCGCCGAGCCGGATTCGGGGATGGAGGCGCTTCTCGAAAGCCGCGGGAATCCGGTCCATGCCTCCAACCGGCTGCAGCATCGTCGTCTGCATCACGAAGACGTCCTCGAACACAACGCCAGTCCAGAGGTTCTCGTCCAGCAGCAAGCGCATGTCGATCGGGTCGCGCCGCACTCCCGCATCAAAGCCAGCGCCGGGAAGAGTACGAAAACCCGAGCGGGTCGAACCCTTGTAGAAAAGATCCGGCGAGAGGTCACCGTACACTCGCAGGAAGTCCACGACTCGCTCTTTGTCTGCGGCCGTCATCTCC